>CAYYUW010000110.1:0-26144 GCA_964474985.1 uncultured Alistipes sp.
AGGTTGCATACGCGTTACGCACCCGTGCGCCGGTCGCCACCAATATGTATTGCTACATACTTATGCTGCCCCTCGACTTGCATGTGTTAAGCCTGCCGCTAGCGTTCATCCTGAGCCAGGATCAAACTCTCCATTGTAAAAGAAAAATTTATAAATCTTAGCTCAATCTCAAAGGTATTGTTTGAAATACTTTCTTAAAGAAAGTGTCAAAACTTTAGCTGCTCAAAAACTTCAAAGAACGTTGTTCTATATATTAAAAGAACTTCCTTTTTCATCGCCATTCGATCGCGGCTTCATTGCTTCCGCCGTCCTCTTCGTGGCACCCCCGAATCTTTCGGAAAGGGATTGCAAAGGTAAGAACTCTTTTTCAATCCACCAAATTTTTCGAGGATTTTTTCGAAAAACTTTTTTGTTTAGAACTCTTGCAACCGTGCTTCATTTTTCGATTGCGGGTGCAAAGATAATAGCTTTTTCTCGAATCTTCCAAATATCTTTGGAACTTTTTTTGAATATTTTTTTGCCCGTTGTCGCACGCCATTATGGCACAAACAGTTACCCGAACGCAAAAAATCGTTATTTTTTGGCTGCAACCCGTCCGTATGGCGTTCTGACGCAGAAAATGCCTCGTCAGAGACCTAACGAATGCGCCCGAAAAACGCGAAAAAAAGTGTCGAAAAAGTTCGTCGGGCACCGAGATCTTATGCGAAAATATGTAAATTTGCCGCACAGAACAATTGCAAAAAAAGACACGATATGAAATTTCGCCACTATATATATATAGGTATAGCCGCAGTGCTTGTCTCATGCAGTCAAAAGCAGCCTGCGCTCGAGCACGGCGACCTGCTGTTTCAGGTCTTCAAACCGAGTGCTTTTTCCGAGGCAGTCGAGGGCGTAGCCACAGGATACGACGATATTTCGTTCTCGCACGTCGGGATATTATCCATAAACGAGGGCGACACCACGGTCATAGAAGCGGTATTCAAAGGCGTTCGCGAGGTATCTCTCGCCCACTATCTGGGCAATTCCGACACGACAGGCGGCAAGCCGGTCGTCGTGGTCGGCCGCGTGAAACCCCGATACAGGCATCTTCGCGACAGGGCTGTCGAACGGGCACGCAGCTACGTCGGCCGCAGCTACGACTTCGTTTTCGGCCCGCACAACGACTCGATCTATTGCACCGAACTGGTATGGCTCTCATATTTGGACGACTCGCAGCGCCCGATCTTCTCCACCGTGCCGATGACATTCCGCAACCGTCGGACCGGAGAGATCGATTCGGCTTGGATCGCGCACTTTGCGGAATACGGCGCCGAAATTCCCGAGGGCGTCGAAGGCACGAACCCCTCGCAGATGTCGAAAGACTCGGTCATAGATATGGTTTACAAATTTTTCTGAATCCGACACGGCCGGTAGTTTTTGGCTCGACGGAGGGTCTTTCAACCGTCGTCAGGCTGTTCGCTGCGAAATAATTCGGGCGAAGGGATGTTCATTTGCAAAAAAATCATTATCTTTGCGCGCTATGTTTAACTAATTTAACTGTTACGAAAATGCCGAAAATGAAAACCAATGCCGCGGCGAAGAAAAGATTCACCTTCACCGGCACAGGAAAGATCAAGCGTCAGCACGCTTATCACAGTCACATCCTGACCAAAAAGACGACTAAACAGAAGCGAAACCTGTGCTATTCGGGTATCGTTTCGAATGCCGACGAGGCAAAAATCAAGAAGCTGCTGGTTAAATAATCACGCTTCACAAAACACATTTTATTAATCCGAAGAGCAAATCAGCCCCGAAGAACGTGAGAGAATCACGTCGCTGACAGCTCGTAAAACTTTTCAAAATTATGCCAAGATCAGTAAATGCAGTAGCATCAAGAGCAAGGAGAAAGAAAGTTTTAAAACTTGCCAAGGGTAACTTTGGTTCAAGGGGAAACGTTTGGACAGTCGCCAAAAACACTGTCGAAAAAGGTCTGCAGTTCGCTTATGCGCACCGCCAGAACAAAAAGAGAACATTCCGCAGCCTGTGGATTCAGCGTATCAACGCTGCCGCCCGCGCCAACGGAATGACCTACTCGCAATTTATGGGTAAGGTCAACGCCAAGGGTATCGCCCTCAACCGCAAGGTTCTGGCCGATTTGGCGATGAACAATCCCGAAGCATTCGAGCAAATAGTTAAAACAGTTAAATAGCCGACAGGCGGCTCAGATGCCACCGGTCCGGCAACCGAAGCCTCGGCCGACGTTGCAAAAAACGGGGAGCGAATGATTCGCTCCCCGTTGCTTTTACAGCCGCGCCGCTCAAAGAAACGACAGCCCGTCTGCGATTTGCAGACAAGCCCCCAAATAATACGGAAATCAAAGCATCCGCAACACTATTCGCACAACGACTGCCGGCAGACCGTTGTCAGAGCGCCCTGTGCCCCGATCCGGCCGTCGGGAATCTTCCCTATTGCCTGACGATTGCGCCATTCGGTGCGCAGGGTCGGACACCGTAGCAGAGGCGATAGCGGTTACATATTATGTAACAGGCGTTTCGTTGTACGGATTTAACACTTTTTGAAACATCCGTTATATTTTTCAATTTTGTGCTTCACCTATCTTTGTTATGCGAAAAGCTCGCAAAAGAAGCCGCTCCAAAGAGCAAAATAAAACCTAAAATACTTTTATTATGTCTAAACATCTGTTAACTTCATTCGTATTGTCGCTATTGACGGCAGTATCGGTATGCGCACAGGATATATCGGTGCATGGTACGGTGCTGTCGAAAACCGACAATCAGCCCATGATTGGCGTCGCAGTAGTTTCCGATGCCAAAGGCACAGGTATCGCCACCGACATCGACGGCAAATTTACCCTCGATGTTCCGGCCAACACCACCGTCACATTTTCTTTTATAGGGTATAAGCCCCTGACCATCGACGCTACGGCCGAGGAATTGACCCTCTATCTCGAGGAGGAGGCCTCGCAGCTCGAAGAGGTGGTTGTTATCGGTTACTCCGTACAGCGCAAAGCTGACCTTACGGGTTCCGTATCGGTCGTGGACACCAAAGATCTCACGACCTCTGCTTCGACCGACCCGATGCGCGCCCTGCAAGGCAAGGTTGCAGGTATGACCATAACCACCGACGGTTCGCCTGTCGGAATAGGAACTGTGCGTATTCGCGGTATGGGTTCATTCAACGCTTCGCAGGACCCGCTCTACGTGATCGACGGCGTACCCACCACAACCGCGTTGAATACTCTTAATATGAACGACATAGAGAGCATGCAGGTATTGAAGGATGCCGCCTCTGCCTCCATATACGGTTCGCGGGCTGCAAACGGAGTGATTATCATCACGACCAAGCAGGGCAAAAAGGGTGACGGCGGTATTCTTGTCGATTTCTCGGCAAGCTGGACGGCGCAGTACTACAGCAAGCAGTCGAAAATGTCGCTGCTCAATACACAAGGTTATGCAACCGCCATGGCGCAGGCAGCCTTGAACGACGGTATGGATCCCGTGGCATACGCATCCAATTACGGTCTGGATCTCAACTCCAAGGCCGGTCTGCCTATTCGGGTTTACAATCCTGCAGCCGGCGAATATATCGACTATCTCGTAAATGGTCGCTACGACGGATACATCAACTCCGCGAAGACTATGCGGGCATCCAATACCGACTGGCTCAAAGCCATTTCCCGCTCGGGATTCATGCACAATTACGATGTTTCGCTCTCGCGGGCCAACGACAACAGCAGTTCGCTCTTCTCGCTCGGATACAAGCAAAACAGCGGTATCCTGAAATACACCGATTTCGAAAGCATTTCGGGCCGTATCAACAATTCATTCAATCTGGGCAAATATGTGACTGTCGGCGAGAACTTCACGATGACCTACTCCAATCAGGCGGACTGCCAGCCGCTGGAGAATGCGCTGAAAATGGCGCCCACGGTACCGGTATACGAGGAGGACGGCGTGACCTTCAGCGGTCCGGTCGGCAGTATGAGCGACCGTCAGAATCCGTTGCGCGAACTTTACCATAACCGCGACAACCGCCTCAAGATATGGCGTATGTTCGGAAACGCCTATATCGACATCAAACCTTTCAAGGGATTCGTTTTCCGTTCGAATTTCGGTTTGGATTTCGACGCAGCGTTCATACATTCATATAGATATACGTTCCACAGCGATATCGTGAACAACGACACCAATTCGACGACCCTTTCACAGGCCAACGACTCGAAAATCACGTGGTCGAATACCATCAACTACGATTTCAGCATTACGGACCGTCACAGGTTCCACGTGCTGGGCGGTGCCGAGATTTTCCGCCAGACGCGTGTCGACTTTTCAGCATACAACGAGGATTACGACTTGGAGACACCCGATTATATGTGGCCCGACGCCTCCACGGGAGTGGAACGCTCGACCGGCAACCGCTCGGCATACGCATTGGCTTCGTTCTTCGGCAAAATGGATTACAACTACGATGACCTCCTGCTGGCATCGTTCACCATACGTTACGACGGTTCGTCGCGCTTCGGCCGCAACAACCGCTACGGTACATTCCCCTCGGCAACGTTAGGTTACCGTCTGTCGAAGCATATCGACCGTGACTGGCTCGATGATCTGAAGCTGCGCCTTTCGTGGGGAAAGACCGGCAATCAGGCCATCTCCAACACAGCCCGTTATGCGCTTTATGTGGCAGACTACGGCAACGACCGCGTGACTTCGACTGCCTACGACATTCTGCTGCAACAGTCAGGCATCTTCCCTTCGGGATATATCGCTTCGCAGTCCGAAAACCCGAACCTCAAATGGGAGACCACGATCCAGTACAATGTCGGCATCGACTTCTCGTTCCTGCGCAACCGTCTGACCGGTACGATCGACGCCTATATCAAGGATGTAGAAGATATGCTGATCAATCCGGCCTATCTGGGAGCTATGGGTGAAGGAGGAGCCTCGTGGCTGAACGGACCTTCGCTGCGGAACAGGGGTATGGAGTTTACGATCGGCTGGCGCGACCGTCGTGCAAGCGGATTCTACTATGCGATCAATGCCAATTTCGACTTCTACCGGAACCGCGTGACATATCTGCCCTCCACCACGACCGGTTCGTATGTCCACACTACCAAGGAGAACCTTGTCGAGTCCCGCCGTCCCTACGGGTCGATCGTGGGATACGTCGCCGACGGACTATTCCAGTCGCGTGATGAGGTGCTCTCGTCCGGACAGGACAACGCCCGTGTCGGAGGTATCCGCTATGCCGACCTCAACGGCGACGGACGCATCACAGCCGACGACCAGACGTGGATTTTCAGCCCCGTGCCCAATCTGTCGGCAGGCTTGAATGTCGAGTTGTCATACAAGAACTTCGACTTCTCGATGTTCTGGCAGGGCGTTTTCGGACAGGATGTCTATAACGACCAGAAGTTCCAGACCGACTTCTGGAGCATTACCGATGCAGGCTCCAACAAGGGCGACCGTCTGCTGGGGGCATGGAATCCCGACAACACATCCTCGACGATTCCGGCTCTTACGACCAACAATACCAGCGATGAGGGCCGCACCTCGACATACTTCGTTGAAAACGGTTCGTACGCCAAGCTGCGCACCCTGCAGTTAGGGTACAGTCTGCCGGAAAAGATCGCGTCGAAACTTCACATGAGAAACGCCCGCGTATACGTTTCGGGCAACAACCTGCTGACTATCAAGAGCAGCAGTCTGACCTGCTCCGACCCTGAGAATCCCCGCTGGGCCTATCCTCACTCCACCTCGGTTACTTTCGGTATTCAAATCGGTTTCTAACCTCAGACGGACAACATTCAACCACCTTATAAACAAAAAGCATAATGAAGCTTATCAGAAATATGGCGATGGCTGTTATGGCAAGCCTCGCATTTGCCTCGTGCAACGACTTTATAGATGTTCCGCCGACGGGTGTTATCGACGGAAATCTGGCCTACACCCAACCTGAAAAAATGGTTACGGCCGCCTATGCAGCACTCGGTGACTGCTGGTACACCTATCCTTTCAACCTGATGCCTTACGGCGACATCTCGTCTGACGACTGCTACAAGGGTGGCAGCGGCGTCTCCGACACGGGTTATCATCCGATGGAGATCTGGTCTACCCTGACCTCGCGTCCGGGTGAACTCGATGAATTGTGGTATCGTCTCTACTGCGGCATTTCGCGCTGCAACCGCGCCTTGGTGGCTCTCGAGCAGAACGGCGAAAGCATCCTCGGTGCAGAGGTTGCCGCACGCCGCGCGGCCGAAGTCCACTTCATCCGCGGACATTTCTATTTCAAGCTGCTGACCGTATTCCGCAAAATTCCGTGGATCGACGAGGAGGTCTTCAAAAACAACCTCCACGAGCAGACCCGCAATGACGAATTTACATACGAGGAGCTGTTCGGAAAGGTCATTCGCGAATTCGAGATCGCCTATGAAACTCTCCCCGACGAGGCTCCCGACGGCGGCGGCCGCACAAATCGCATAGCTGCAGCCGCCTACTTGGCCAAATGCTATCTGACGATTGCGTGGGGCGACGGCTACGAAGCTACCAACGGCGTGTCGCACATCAATGAAGATTACATGAGAAAAGTCGTGGAGTACACCGATGTTGTTGCCAACTCGCGTTTCGGCTACCTCGAAGATTTCGGCGACATTTTCCTGCCCGAGTACAAAAACTCGAAGGAGTCAGTATTTGCCGTGCAGACCTCGGATTACAGCGAGGACCACACCGTATTCGGACGTGCCAACTGGTCGAATATGCTCAACGGCTGCTGGGGTATGTGGTCGTGCGGCTGGGATTTCCACAAGCCCTCGCAGAATTTGGTGAACGCCTTCAAGACTGAAGACGGACTGCCGATGTTCGACCACTACAACGACCGCACCGACTATCCCGTACAGGGAACGGCGTCGACGCAAAAGTGGGATCCGCGTCTGTTCCACACGGTCGGCATGCCATCGTGGCCCTACAAATACGAGGCCGACCACACGATGACTACCGACAACTCGCGCACCCCCAATACTTACGGCTACTACACCTCGCTCAAGGATGTTCCGCAGCGTTCGAAAGGTGAGACCTTCAACGGTTCGTGGCAGGCATTCGCTATGAATGACTATGTATTCCGCTATACCGACGTGATGCTGATGCGTGCCGAGGCGCTTGTCGAACTTGGCCGCCTGTCAGAGGCGCTCACCATTGTCAACGACATCCGCAACCGCGCCAAGAACTCCGTCGACAAGCATATCGGATATGCTGCCGAGTGGTGCGAGATCTCGCCCTATCCCACCGGCTACTTCTCAAGCAAGGAGATCGGCCGCAAGTGCGTGCAGTGGGAGCGCCGGTTGGAGATGGCTATGGAGAACGACCGTTACTTCTCGCTGCGCCGCTGGGGCATCGCCTCGAAGACGCTGAACGCCTACTTCGAAACGGAAAAGAGCGTTGCCTATGGGAGCCAGAAGTATGCCGAGTATCTGAAAGAGGCGCACTATACTCCCGACAAGAACGAGTTTTGGCCCGTACCGTACAACCAGCTCTACTATGTGCCGAATCTCTACACCCAGAACAAAAACTACAACGACTAATCAAAAAACCGCAAAACAATGAAAACTTGGAAACATATTGTCGTGGCGCTGTTCTGCCTCGCAGCGGCGTCGTGTCAAGACAAGGATATAGATATTGCAGAACCTGCGATCAAGCCTATCGATGCATCGCTTATTACGGGGCAGCTCACTGGCAATGATTACGTATGGACGTGGACGGCTCCGCAGCAAGGCCTGAAGATGCAGGTAAGCGTCTGGCAGGGAACGGCGATCCGCGGCACGGAGACTGTTGACGGAAACAGCTACACCCACCGGAATGTAGAGACAAATACCGAATATACCTACGTCTTCAAACTCACCGACGGCTCCAACATTTCGCTCGGCGTAACAAAGAGGTATATGCGTGAAGGCGCCTCGCCCGTAAGCGGCGTAACGATGTCGCAGATCGACAAGGAGGGCGGATACGATGCACTGGTAGCATGGACCGCCAGCCCCGATGCCGAAACCGTACTCTTCTCGGCAACCAACGGGAGCAGGAATATAAGCGAAACTCTGCCTAACTCCGCCACCTCCTACCTTATCGAGAATGTCCGCGACGGCGAGGAGTGGACGATCGAACTGGTCGCCAACAACAGCAAGGGCGTCGCACTGCCGGCAACCGCCTCACTGCGCATCGGCAAGACCGCTATCGGATTCCTGAGCGAATATGCCACCGTAGAGGAGTTGCGCGAGAAGGGCGACGATGACGAGATCTCGGCATGGCTGTGGCTTACGAGCGAATACGCCTCGGCACGCTATGTCTACTTCGGCGACATCGAGTCGACGGCCGATCTCGACCCGTACCGCGTCCTGTTCTGGATTCGCGACGTGGAGGACGGCCGCAACGGCGACGAACTGTTCAATATGCCCGCCGTGGTCGATGCAGCTACGCCGTATGTCAGCGAATGGTACAAGAACGGCGGCAGCCTGCTGCTGTGGAGCCACGCTACGCCTTACATTACGGCGTTGGGTCGTCTCGACAAGGATTTGCTCCTCTCCAACGACCGCAGCATCGCCACCAGTCACGGAGGATACAACCCCGATGTATGGAAAATGGCCGTCGAACTCCACCCGGGCAGCCGGTTCAAGAAGGATGCCTCGACGCACCCGATATTCAAAGGTCTCGATTACGAAACCACCGATCGCACCAAGCTGATCGCCGTGAAAGGTCCGGGTTGGGCCGAGGACCACAACTGCCTTTATTTCAACATTCCGTCGGTACTGACCGGCATAGGCAACCAAGAGGAGTCCTGCTACAACAAGATTGTCAATGAATACGGCATCATTCCGCTGGCGACGTGGGATTCGCAGATTGACTGGGTATCGCAGCTCAACATCTGGGAGGCTCAGCAGGGCAACACCGATTTTAAGGGTACGATTATCTGTATGGGCAACGGCGGATGCGAGTTCTCGATGCGCAATGCCGACGGCAGCGCCGACATATCGGCTTACCCCACCAACAACATCTATCAAGGCAACATCCTGAAGATGGCGAAAAACGCTCTCGAATACCTCAAAACACGCTGATAGATTATGAAAAAGCTGCATATCTATTTGCTCGCTGCGGGCATTGCGGCCATAGCTGCGACAGGCTGTACCGACGACCGCTTCGACGAACAGCCGCCCATAATAGAGAACTCGGGAGAAGGCGAGGAGCAGAAGCCCGACGAGGAGATTCCGCAAAGCTCTTACAACGAGCCGTTCCGCCCGCAGATTCACTATACACCCGCTCGCAACTGGATCAACGACCCGAACGGACTCGTTTACGACAACGGCACCTACCACCTGTTCTACCAGTACAATCCACTGGGCAACGACTGGGGCAACATGAGCTGGGGGCACGCCACCTCGACCGACCTCGTACACTGGAAGGAACAGCCCGTAGCCATGCGCCGCAACGAATTGGGCGACATATTCTCGGGCAGTGCGGTGATCGATGCCGACAATACGGCGGGATTCGGTGCCGGAACAATGGTAGCCGTCTACACATCTTCGGGCGAACGCCAGCAGCAGAGCATCGCATACAGCACCGATGGAGGAATGACCTTTACGCAATATGCAGGCAATCCCGTAATCGCCAACAGCGACCGTCCGGATTTCCGCGACCCCAAGGTCTTCTGGCACGCCGAATCGAAGCAGTGGATTATGGTCTTGGCTTTGGGATCGTCCCACGCCGTTGAATTTTACGGCTCTCCGGACCTGAAAAGCTGGAGCTTCCTCTCCTCCTTCACGACCGCATCCGCCCGCTCCAATATCGGGCAGTGGGAGTGTCCGGACCTGTTCTGTATGGACTATGAGGGCGGCACGAAGTGGGTTCTTATCGTGAGCAACAACCCGGGCGGTCCCGTAGGCGGTTCGGGGACGGAGTACTTCGTCGGCGATTTCGACGGCAAGACGTTTACGGCTGACAATCTGGACTATCCGCTGTGGATAGACTACGGTTCGGACAATTACGCCGGTGTAACGTGGAACAATGTCCCCGACGGCCGCAGGCTTTTCATCGGCTGGATGAACAACTGGAACTACTGCGGCGCCGTGCCGGCTTCACCGTGGCGTTCGGCAATGACCTTGCCGCGCGAACTGAAGCTCCTCGAGATCGACGGCTCGCCCGTGCTGGCCAGTACGGTGGTCTCGGAGATCGCAGATATTGCAGGCAGCTGGCAACCCCTCTCCGCAACGGTCGGCGCCGCTGCATACGAATTGAAAACAACGGTAAGCCTGTCTGAAAATTCTACTTTGAGACTTTCGAACGGGGCTGGCGAGTATTTGGAAATAACCGTCAACGCGGCCACCCGCAGCGCGATAGTTCACCGCACGGCGTCCACCGGCAAAAGCGCATTCTCCGGTCTGTTCTCCTTACCTTCCGTCGTGATGCCGATAAAGGGGACGTCCGATGAAGTCGAGCTGCACCTTTTCGTCGACCAGTCGTCCGTGGAGCTGTTTACAGCCGACGGCTCCAGCGCCGCGACAGTGCTGGTCTACCCCTCGAGCATCTACGACCGTTTCGACGGTGCCGATGCCGAGTATCGCGAATTATCGTCGATCTGGTAGCTATCCGCTGCTTTTAACAAGGCGATGCGACCCAAGGTCGCATCGCTTTTTTATTTATCCAATTTTGGAAGTGTGTTTCTGCACCTCGGTCGGAGTATCTCCGAACCACTCCCTGTAGCACTTCGTGAAATAACTCGGCGAGGAGAATCCCACCGAATAGGATATTTCCGAAACTGTGTTTTCGGTGGTACGCAGGAGCATATCGGCGCGCTTCAGACGCAGGATGCGCAAAAGTTCCGCCGGAGAGTAATTGGTCAGGGCCTTGATTTTGCGATAGAACTGCACACGGCTCAATCCAAGATCGGCGGCCATCTCCTCGATCGAAAGTTTCGAATCCTCCATACGCTGTTCGACCAGCGCGACAAAACGCCGGTAAAAATCGTTGTCTATCTCAGAGCGCTGTGCTTCTGCCGCATTCGAAACGTGCGACTCGGCACGTGGAGTGGAGAACAGCGTCTCCGAAGCGAACGCTTCGCGCAAGAGCTTGCGGTTGAGCAGCAGCGATTCGCACCGTGCCACCAGCATCCGCGAATTGAAAGGCTTCGACAAAAAGGCATCTGCGCCGCACTCGTAGCTTTCGATGCGCTGTTCATCCAGCGAGCAAGCCGTAAGCATCAGTATGGGGATATGCGAAGTCGAGATCTCCGATTTCAGCCTTCGGCATACCTCCATGCCGTCGATGTCGTGCATCATAACATCGCATACGATCAAATCGGGCGTATATTTCGAGGCAAGACGAATGCCCGTGCGGCCATTCGAGGCCTGCAGGATCACGTAGCGGTCGCGGAACAACCCGCTAACCAAGGTTCGGATGTCGGCATTGTCATCGATAATTAAAATCGACTGCGCCAGCTCCTCAACCGGCGGCTCCGACACTTCGGGAGCCTCTATATCGGTCAATTCCTGCGTTATGTCATTTGCCGAGAGCGCATTTACCCTGCTTTCCCCATTCTGGGTCTCGGCAGCGTGCACAATGGGTATCGCAACCGTGAATGCAGTGCCCTTGCCGACGGTGCTTTGGACCGACACCGAGCCTCCGTGCATCTCGGCGAAGGCCTTGACCAGAGTTAACCCGATACCCGAACCGTCAGGCTTGACTTTGTCCACGCGGTAGAAGCGTTCGAAAATGCGTTCCAAATCCTCCTTTCCGATCCCCCGACCGGTATCGGCAACCTCAAGTATCAACTGCTCGCTGTCACTTGTCGAGAGGCAGACCGTTACCGTACCGTTGGCGGGGGTGAACTTGAAGGCGTTGGAGAGCAGGTTGAACAAAATCCGCTCGAACTTCTCGACATCCACGGCCATAGTGAAATTCCGGCCGGACTCGACTGTGAGCGTCAGATCGATATGGCGTTTGAGAGATACGTTGCGGAATGCCTCGGTCCACTCCGAAACCAGCGCTGCCACATCGGTCTCGACGGGATTGAAGGCCAGTTCACCATTTTCGTACTTTCTGAAATCCAGAATGCGGTTAATCAACCGTTGAAGAATCCGGACATTTTTGTCGGCCAGCTGCATCAGGGTCGTCTGACGTTCGGTCAGATTATCCGCATGCACCAGCTGCTCCACCGGATCGGCAATCAGTGTCAGCGGTGTACGCAGGTCATGCGAGACATTGGTAAAGAATGCCAATTTGGACTGCGTAGCATCCTGCAGCCGCTGGTACAGTTCATTGAGTTCGTCACGCTGACGGCCCAGTTCGCGGTTTTGGGAGTCCAGCATCTGCCGGTGACGGACGTTGATGCGATAGGTGCGCAGAAGCATGAAAATTCCTGCTATTAGCAGGAGCGCCACAAATATCACGGCATACAAAGCAATGGTTTGCGTCAGATGACGGCTCCAATAGTCATCCACACGGGCTTTAAGCCACTCCATCTTCTCAGTCTCCTCTTTAAGGGTCTTGTCCTGCAGCAACAGTATCTCGGCATTCGACGCATCGACCGCCGGTGCCGTCGGGTAAATCAGGTTGCGCTGGTAAGGCTCTCCGCGGAGAATCGCCAAGGCGGTACGAATCAGTTGATACCCTTCGGTCGGGTAGAGAAATGTGGCGTCGATGACGCTGTCGGCCACGGCACGGATACCTATTTCGGGCGCGGCGTCGATGCCTATAATTTGCAAATCATGCATTCCGTGCCGCTCGGCGGCCCTTGCGGCGGCCACGGCCATACGGTCATTGTGAGCATAGACAGTGTTCGCATCGGGATAAATGGCAAGCAGGGAGTCGGCAATCCGGTAGCCGTCTGTGTCGTTCCAGTTGCCGTATCCTGAGCCAAGCATAACCATATCGTCGCTGGCGGACACGACCTCCCTGAACCCCTGCTGCCGTCCGATAGCGGGCGTGGAGCCTTGCAGGCCGCAAATTTCTATGATGCGGCAGGTATCCTCGATGCGGTCTCTGACCAGACTGGCCGCAGAGCGTCCGATCTCGAGGTTGTCGGCACCCTGATAGGCCGTATATGTGTCGCCGATGATGTGGCGGTCGAACAGGATGACCGGAATGCCTGAGCGGTAGACCTCCGCGATGACAGGTGTGAGCGCCTCGGCCTCGTTTGGTGAGGCAATGATGATGTCGAAGTCCTGCTCGGCGAAATAGCGGATGTCGGCGATCTGCCTGTCGTTGTCGTCGTTGGCCGACCGTATTTCAATATAGACATTGTTATGAAAGAGACCCTCGCGGCGAATCTCCTCGTTCATCTTTTCGCGCCAGTCGTCAGAGCTGCACTGCGAAACGCCGATCCGATACTGCTCCGTCGTGCGGCATCCTGCCATAATTACGACTGTCAGAACAAGCACCCAATTTCGAATATGACACATTACACACAATATTTCTTCTGTACATTACAAATATATGTCTTTTTTCCTTTACTTCAAAATAGTACTGAGGTTTCAATTCTTTGAAAAAAAGTGCGCATGTAACATCCGGAACAGACTATGAACGATTTTTGACAGGCCGATCGCCGTCGGTGCGTTACCTTTGCGTTCGGAAGTTTCCGAAAAAGATACTCCCGAATACCTGAAAAAAACCTTAAACCGACTGTCCTATGAATCTGCTCGCTCACAGCATTGCAACTATTGCCGCCGTTGCCGCAATGACGGCAGGCGTCTCAGCCCAACCGATCGACATCAGGCATACCGCCCACGACAATACGCTCCTCCGCGTGACTGCCGATGCGCACTATCTTCTTATTCCGGTCGAAGACGATGCCCCCGATGCACGCATAGACGTACTGGACGGCGGCACGATCGTTAACACATTCTACGTTCGGCTGGCCCAGCACGCCGCGGATTACACGGTCCCCTTCGACCTGACGCCCTACGCCGGACGGGAAATCTTATTCAATATCATAGGCGAGGCCAATCTGCGTCCGCATCAGATGGAGAAGTTCGTCTGCTGGAAAGGGCTGCGCCTTGCCGAGGAGTTCGACACCGCAAACCGCGAGAAGTACCGCCCCGTCTACCACCACACGCCGCTCTACGGCTGGATGAACGACCCCAATGGAATGTTCTGGAAAGACGGAGTGTGGCATCTCTGCTTCCAGTACAACCCCTACGGATCGAAATGGCAGAACATGACTTGGGGCCACTCCACAAGCCGCGACCTTGTTCACTGGACGCAGCAGCCGTCAGTCATCGCTCCTGACGGTTTGGGCAGCGTATTCAGCGGCAGCGCCGTGGTCGATCACGCCAATACTGCCGGATTCGGTGCCGATGCCGTCGTCGCCCTCTTTACTTCGGCGGGAAAGAGTCAGGTGCAAAGCATTGCATACAGCACCGACGGCGGAGCGACCTTTACCCGTTATGCCGCCAATCCGGTAATTGTAACCGAGCACGAAGCCCGCGACCCGAAAGTATTCTGGAACGAGCAGCTCGGCAAATGGAATCTCATACTGGCACATGCACTCGACCGCCAGATGCTGATCTACTCCTCGCCCGATTTGAAAACGTGGACTTTCGAGAGCGCATTCGGGCGCGGATACGGCTGCCAAAAAGGCGTTTGGGAGTGTCCGGATCTCTTTCAGATACCCGTGCGCGGCACCAATGAAAAGAAATGGGTGCTGCTTTGCAACATCAACCCGGGAGGACCTTTCGGCGGCAGTGCCACTCAATATTTCGTCGGCGACTTCGACGGTCACCGCTTCGTATGCGACACGCATCCCGACCAAACCCTGTGGATGGATTACGGCAAGGATCACTACGCTGCCGTCACGTGGAGCAATGCCCCCGACAACCGTCGCACGGCTATTGCATGGATGAGCAACTGGGAGTATGCCGACGTGGTGCCTACCCTGCAATTCCGCAGCGCCAACACGCTGCCGCGCGACTTGGAGCTTTTCCGCATCGCTGACGGCACGCTGCGTCTCGGGGTGAAACCGGCAAAGGAGGTGGAGAACCTGCGACGCGGAAAAACGACCTGCCCTGCAGCGGCGCTCACCGCTTCGCCCGTCGTCTGCACCCTGCCGGCGGAGACGAACGGTGTATGTGAAATAGAACTCGCATTAGATTTCGGCCGCGCAAAAATAATAAACCTCGTACTCTCGAACGAAGCGGGAGAGTCGGTCAAGATGACCTGCGACGTACACGATTTGAAGAAAAGGGCCTTTACCATGTACCGGCAGCAAAGCGGAACGACGGATTTCAGCCTCGCCTTTCCGGCAATGACCGCGGCACCTATGTTCCAATCAGGCCACCGGTGCACGCTGCGCATCTTTCTCGACCGATGCTCGATCGAGGTCTTCGGAGACAACGGCGAATTTGCTATGACCAATTTGGTATTCCCCGCTTCGCCCTACACCTCGCTGACACTGTCGGCTGAAGGGGGAGCAGCCCGTATGGAGCAGCTGACGGTCTACCCGCTCGGAACTGCCGAATAATACGACAACCGTAAAAAAACTATAACAAGCTATGAAAAACGAAACTTCAACCGTCTCGCCGAAACATTCGGTTTTGGCGCAGATGATTCCCGTGATGCTGTGCTTCTTCGCCATGGGATTCGTCGATCTGGTCGGCACGGCATCCAACTATGTACAAAAAGATCTGGGATTGACCGATGCGCAGGCCAACCTTTTCCCTTCGCTGGTATTCTTCTGGTTCTTGATCTTCTCCGTGCCGACAGGCCTGCTGATGAACCGCATCGGGCGCAAAAACACCGTACTGCTTTCGCTCGCAGTGACTTTGGTGTCGCTCATCGTACCGATGTTCGGTGAAGGTTTTGTCGTGATGCTTATCGCCTTCTCGATGCTCGGCATCGGCAACGCTCTGATGCAGACCTCTCTCAATCCGTTAGTCAGCAACCTGATCGCCCCCTCGCATCTGGCTTCGACACTCACTTTCGGACAATTCGTCAAGGCCATAGCATCGTTCCTCGCACCTATCATCGCCGCTTGGGGCGCCACAACGATCCTCCCCACCGGTGGCTTGGGCTGGAGGGTGCTATTCCCCATTTACGCCGTCATCTGCATCCTTTCAATTGCGGCTCTCGGCATAACCCATATCGAAGAGGAAAAAACCGACAAGGCATCGGGATTCGGAGCCTGCCTGCGGCTGCTCGGACATCCTTTCATCCTGCTCTGTTTCCTCGGCATCATCTGCCACGTCGGCATCGATGTCGGGACCAACGCCACCGCACCGAAACTGCTGATCGAGCGTCAGGGTATGGCCCTCGAAGCAGCCGGATTCGCCACGAGCATCTATTTCTTCTGCCGCACGGCAGGCAGCCTGCTCGGTGCAATCATACTCCGCAAGGTTTCGGCCCGCACACTCTTCGGCATCAGTGCCGTGATGATGCTGGTGGCTATGGTTATGCTCTTTGCGGGCCATTCGCAGGCGGTACTTTACACCGGCATAGCCTTGGTCGGATTAGGTAACGCCAACATCTTCCCCATTATCTTCGCTCAGGCTCTCAATGCCCTGCCCGAAAAGAAAAACGAAGTCTCGGGTCTGATGATTATGGGCCTTTTCGGCGGTACGATATTCCCGCTGGCTATGGGCATTGCAAGCGATACGCTGGGCGGACAGTTCGGCGCTGTCGGCGTGATGACAGCCGGTGCAGTATATCTGCTTTTCTATCTGACAAAAATCAAGCACAACTAATTCACAAAAAGCCATGAAAGGAACCATAGTAGGAATCGGCGAAGCACTCTGGGATGTACTTCCCGAAGGTAAAAAATTAGGCGGCGCACCGGCGAATTTCGCCTACCACGTGTCGCAGTTCGGTTTGGAAAGTTGTGTAGTGAGTGCCGTGGGCAATGACACTTTGGGTGATGAACTGCTTGCCAACCTCGACGAAAAGGGTCTGAACCGTCTTATCGAACGGATTCCCTATCCTACCGGCACGGTACAGGTGGAAATCGACCAAGCCGGAATCCCGCAATACGAAATCAGGGAGCACGTGGCTTGGGACAACATTCCCTACACGCAGCAGCTGGAGCAGCTGGCCTCGCATACGCAGGCGGTATGCTTCGGGTCGCTGGCACAGCGTTCAGACGTGTCGCGCACGACCATAGGGCGTTTTCTCGACGCGATGCCGCAGGATGACCACTCGCTGGTGGTATTCGACGTTAACCTGCGTCAGGGATTCTTCAACACGGAGATTCTCGATGCCTCGATGAAGCGCTGCAACGTCCTGAAGATAAACGACGAAGAATTGGTTACCGTCAGCCGGCTCTTCGGATACCCGGGCATCGACCTGCAGGACAAATGCTGGCTGCTGCTGGGCAGATACAATCTGAAAATGTTGATTCTGACGTGCGGCATCAACGGCAGCTATGTCTTCACACCCGGGAACTTCTCGTTCCACGAAACGCCGGTGGTGCAGGTTGCCGACACGGTCGGTGCCGGAGATTCGTTCACGGCGGCCTTCATCTCGTCCATCATCAAGGGCAAGCCGATTGCAGAGGCGCATCGCACGGCCGTGGAGGTCTCGGCATACGTCTGCACGCAGAATGGCGCTATGCCACTTCTCCCCGCTGAGTACACGCGTTAGAAACATTAGGAACTGGTTGGAATCGATTCCGTGCAGACAGTCTGCACGGAATCGATTTTGCTTAATTAACGGAATCATATAAATCTTATACGGAAAAGTGCAACGCGGGAATCGGGCCGGCGGCATATCTTTGCAGGGTAAAAATGATCGGACAATGTCAGAAACGAACAACATACGACGATTCCCCGTAACTGGAATGAGCTGTGCATCCTGTGCCCTGCACGTCGAGAAGGCGCTGCGCCGCACTGAGGGAGTGCGTTCCGCCTCGGTCAACTACGCCACCGCAACCGCCACCGTGGATTTCGATCCGCAAATATGCCCCGTGCAGCAGCTGCGGCAGGCCGTGCAGGCTGCCGGCTACGACATGAATGTCGATACCGGCGCCGAGCGCAATGCGGAAAGCGACGAAAAGACAGCATACGAAAAGCTGCGGCGCAGAACCGTCGGGGCGGCCGTGCTGTCACTGCCGGTGGCGGCGATCGGGATGTTCGGCGGCGGGCTGCCCTGTGCCGGTATTGCGATGCTCGTACTCGCCACGCCGGTGGTTTTCGGCTTCGGGCGCGGCTTCTTCGTCAACGCCTTCAAGCAGCTACGCCACCGCACCTCCAATATGGATACGCTGATCGCACTCAGCACCGGCACCGCATACGCATTCAGCCTGTTCAATTTGGTTTATCCTCAGTTTTGGCTCTCGCGCGGCATCGAACCGCACCTCTATTTCGAGTCGGCAAGTATGGTGGTGACATTCATCCTGCTCGGTCGGCTGCTCGAGGAACGCGCCCGACGCAGTGCATCGTCATCCATACGGCGGCTTATGGAGCTGCGGCCCGACACGGTCACGGTTATGGTCGACGGCCGGCCGACACTCACAGCAGTCGACAACGTCGAAGCCGGCGCTACGGTGGTCGTCCACCCGGGCGAACGCATCGCATTCGACGGCACCGTAACCGACGGCGAATCGTTCATCGACGAGAGTACGCTCACCGGCGAATCGATGCCTGTGGAGAAGCACGCCGGCGACAGCGTCTTCGCCGGAACGCTGAACGGCAGCGGGGCCTTCGCATTCCGCGCCGACAAGGTCGGAGAGGCGACCTCGCTGGCCCGCATAGTCGAATTGGTGCGACAGGCTCAGGGCAGCCGCGCGAAGGTGCAGAACCGTGTCGATCGCATAGCCGCCATATTCGTCCCGACCATACTGGCCGTAGCCCTGCTGGCGCTAATCGTATGGACCGCAGCCGATCCGGTCAGCGGAATCAGCCGCGGAGTGCTGGCATTCGTCACGGTGCTGGTCATAGCCTGTCCCTGTGCTTTGGGGCTTGCGACGCCTACGGCCATTATGGCCGGCATCGGCCGCGGCGCCGAGGAGGGCATACTCGTCAGGGACGCCGAGAGCCTCGACGCAGCACACCGCATAGACACCGTGGCACTCGACAAGACGGGCACCCTGACCGAGGGCCGTCCGGTTGTTACGGGCATAATGTGGGCGGAAGGGGCCGAACGCTTCGCCCTCGTGTTCGCCGCATTGGAGCGACTGTCCGAGCACCCTCTCGCCTCGGCGATAACCTCTTACTTGAACAGCTCGGCCGACGTGGAGACTGACGGCTTCAAATCCATAGCCGGTGCGGGAGTGTCGGCGCGCGTCGGCGGCATAGAATACTGCGCCGGAAACAGGCGTATGCTCGGCAGCCGCCGTATAGACAGCCGCCTCGAAGCCCAAGCCGAACGCTTCGCGGCCGAGGCGCAGAGCATCGTATGGTTCGCCGACGGGGAGCGTGCGATAGCCGTAGCCGGCATAGGCGACACGATCAAGGCCACATCGGCTGAGGCGGTCGCACAGCTGCGCGAGATGGGCATCGATGTGGTGATGCTCACCGGCGACAACCGAGCCGCCGCTGAATCGGCCGCCCGCAAAACGGGCATCGGGCACGTCTGCGCCGAGCTGCTGCCCGACGGCAAGGTCGCTGCGATACGGCGTATGCAGAGCGAGGGGCGGCACGTGGCTATGATCGGCGACGGCGTCAACGACAGCGCGGCACTGGCTGCAGCGGATCTGAGCATAGCTATGGGACACGGCAGCGACATCGCTATGGAGACGGCGCAGATAACACTCCCGTCGTCCGACCTCAGCAAAACCGTCTCGGCCATACGCCTTTCGCGCGCCACCGTACGCACGATCCGGCAAAACCTGTTTTGGGCCTTTGCTTACAATATCGTTGCCGTGCCGATAGCCGCGGGGGTGCTCTACCCCTTCACCGGTATGCAGCTCGACCCGATGATCGGCAGCGCGGCTATGGCGCTCAGCAGCCTGAGTGTCGTAACTAACAGCCTGAGGCTCGGCCGAAAGCGCACTGCGGGTCCGAAGAAAGCCGACAACAACACCAAAAACGGAAATACTATGGAAAAGAGATTCACAATCGAAGGGATGCAATGCAACCACTGCCGCGCACACGTAGAGCGTGCGCTGAACTCGATCGAGGGCGTAACGGCCGAAGTAACGCTCGACCCGCCCGCAGCCACCGTACGCTTCGAGGGCGAGGCGCTGTCTGTAGAGCGTCTGCAGCAGGTGGTTACCGACGAGGCTGGCGATTACCGGCTTCGCGAGGTCTCAGAGAAGTAAAAAACGGTGGTTTCGGTATGAATATCCGTAAAATGTGTTACCGGCAAGAGAAAAAAAGTCGTACATTTGTAGTATTGAAAATTATATCGATATTTCAAAAACTGCAACACTATGATGGGTTTCAAAACCGGAATCACATTTTTGGCGGCCGCAGCGATGCTCGGCTGCGTCGGATGCGGTGCGGGCAAGGCGCGTAACGCACAACCCGAGAAAACCGAAAAGGCTGAAAAGGCCGCTCCCGAAGTCTACTTTACACGCGAGATCTCGCCCGAGGCGTTGGTCCGCATCTATGAAGCGCTCGGCCGCGAAGCGACCGGCAAGGTTGCCGTCAAACTCTCCACGGGAGAGCCGGGCGGCAACAACTATCTCAAGCCCGAACTTATAGGCGATCTTGTGCGTCGGGTGAAGGGTACGATCGTCGAATGCAACACTGCATACGGCGGCGGCCGCGCCGCTACGGCAGATCACCTCAAGGCAGCCGCGGATCACGGTTTCACGGCCATTGCCGAGGTGGACATTATGGATGCCGACGGCGATACGGCACTGCCCGTAGCCGGAGGCCGGCATCTGAAGGAGGATTTCGTCGGCTCGCACTTCCTCGATTACGACTTTACGGTAGTGCTGTCGCATTTCAAGGGGCACGCCATGGGCGGCTTCGGCGGCGCTGTCAAGAACATATCGATCGGCATCGCCTCGTCCGAAGGCAAGGCTTGGATCCACACCGCCGGCAAGACCAAGACCGATGCGTGGAACAACCTGCCCGAGCAGGACGATTTCCTCGAGTCGATGGCCGAGGCAGCCAAGGCCATAACGGACCACTGCGGCGACAAGATTCTATACATCAACGTAATGAACAACCTGTCGGTCGACTGTGACTGCGACGCCGACCCCGAGGCTCCCCAGATGGGCGATATCGGCATTCTGGCTTCGCTCGATCCGGTGGCGGTAGACAAGGCCTGCGTCGATTTGGTCTACGCCTCGCCCGACGAGGGACGGTCGCACCTGATCGAACGTATGGAGTCGCGCCACGGCATTCACACCCTCGAACACGCCGAGGCTCTCGGCGTGGGCAGCCAAACCTACCGGCTGATCGATATGGACGCACAATAAAACTGCCGCCCTATGTTACGTAGAATCAGAATTGTGCTCGCGCTGTTGTTTTGGCTCGGCATCACCCTGCTGCTGCTCGACTTCACCGGCACACTTCACCGCTACTTGGGATGGATCGCCCGCGTGCAGTTTCTGCCCGCCCTGCTGGCGATGAATTTCGGCATCGTGGCTGTACTGGCTATCCTTACCCTGCTGTTCGGCCGCATCTACTGCTCGGTCATCTGCCCCCTCGGGGTAATGCAGGACGGCATATCGTGGCTTGCAGGCAAACGCACCAAAAACCGCTTCGCCTACTCGCCCGAACGCCGCTGGCTGCGCTACGGCTTTCTCGTTCTCTTCATCGCGGCGATGATCGCCGGCATCGGATCGCTCGCGGCGCTGCTGGCACCATACAGCTCCTACGGACGCATCGTGCAGAACCTGCTGTCGCCGCTGTGGCGCTGGGGCAACAATCTGCTGGCATACTTCGCCGAACGGGCCGACAGCTACGCCTTCTACCGCACCGACGTTTGGATCCGCAGCACGGCGACTTTCGTCGTGGCAGCTCTGTCGTTAGCGGTAATCGCCATACTGGCTTGGCGCAGCGGCCGCACCTACTGCAACACCGTATGTCCGGTGGGCACCGTGCTCGGATTCCTGTCGCGCTTCTCGCTTCTGCGCCCCGTGATCGACACCGGCAAATGCAACGGCTGCGGCCTTTGCGCCCGTAACTGCAAGGCCTCCTGCATCGACGCCCGGCATCACCGTATAGATTACAGCCGCTGCGTGGTATGTATGGACTGCATCGGCAAGTGCCGCAATGGTGCGATATCCTACACACTCCGCAAACGGCCGGCCGCAGAACCCGCCCCCGCAGACGGATCGCGCCGCAAGTTCCTGTCGGCCGCCGCGCTGCTGGCCGTTACCTCCGCAGCCCGCGCACAGCACAAGAAGGTGGACGGAGGTTTGGCCGTCATCGCGGACAAGAAGGTGCCCGAACGGCAGACGCCGATCGTCCCCGCCGGCGCGCGGTCGCTGCGTCACTTGGCACAGCACTGCACCGGCTGCCAGCTGTGCGTCGCCGCCTGCCCAAACGGCGTGCTGCGACCCTCGTCAAAGCTCACCGCGCTTATGCAGCCCGAAATGTCCTACGAGCGGGGATACTGCCGGCCCGAATGCACCGAGTGCGCATCGGTATGTCCCACGGGAGCCATACAAAAGATCGATTTGGCCGAGAAGTCATCGACACAGATCGGCCATGCCGTATGGATCCGCAAGAACTGCATACCTCTGACCGACGGCGTCGAGTGCGGCAACTGCGCACGCCACTGCCCCTCGGGAGCAATCGTTATGGTCGCAACAGTTCCCGACGACAGCGCCTCGCCGAAGATTCCGGCCGTCGACACCGAAAAGTGTATCGGCTGCGGCGCCTGTGAGAATTTATGTCCCGCCCGTCCGTTCAGTGCGATATATGTCGAGGGCAGCGAACGGCACCGAACCATCTAAATCCGAGAAGAGTATGGAACACAATGATAAAAAGGCCATATCCCGCCGCGACTTTCTGCGCCGGCTGGGAGCCGGTGCTGCAGTATCGACCGTGGCGCTCGCCGGCTGCGACTCGAAGCGCAACCCTGTGACGGGCGACCGCACGGCCGCCTCAGAATACGGCAGCATGACATACCGCACCAACCCCACCAAGGGTGACCGCGTATCGCTGCTCGGCTACGGCTGCATGCGCTGGCCGACGGTCGACAAGGCCGAGGCGGGCAGCGACGGCAACGACATCGATCAGCAGGAAGTGAACAGGTTGGTCGATTACGCTCTCGAGCACGGAGTGAACTACTTCGACACCTCGCCGGCTTACTGCAAGGGCTTCTCGGAGCGGGCCACCGGCACGGCGCTGAAGCGTCACCCGCGCGACAGCTACTTCATCGCCACCAAACTCTCGAACTTCTCGCCCGACACGTGGAGCCGCGAGGCTTCGCTGGCTATGTACCACCGATCCTTCGAGGAGCTGCAGGTGGATTACATCGACTATATGCTGCTGCACGGCGTGGGTATGGGCAGCGGGATTAAGGAGCTTGAAGCGAGGTATATCGACAACGGAGTGCTCGACTTTCTGCTCGCCGAGCGCGAGGCGGGGCGCATCCGCAACCTCGGCTTCTCGTACCACGGCGACATAGCCGTTTTCGACCGGCTGCTTGCCGAGCACGACCGCTACAAGTGGGATTTTGTCCAGATTCAGCTCAACTATGTCGACTGGCGCCACGCCAAGGAGGTCAACCCGCGCAACAACGATGCCGAGTATCTTTACGGCGAGCTGTCCAAGCGGAATATTCCCGCGATCATTATGGAGCCGCTGCTCGGCGGACGTCTGGCACGGGTTCCCGACGCTATAAGGGAGCAGCTGCTCCTCCGCAAGCCCTCCTCGAGCGTGGCCTCGTGGGCTTTCCGCTTCGCCGGATCATTTCCCGACGTGCTCACCGTGCTGAGCGGTATGACATATATGGAACACCTTCAGGACAACCTGCGGACCTTCTCGCCGCTCGATCCGCTCACCGATGACGACCGCGAGTTTCTGGAGCACACCGCACAACTGATGCTGCGCTACCCGACCATACCCTGCAACGACTGCAAATACTGTATGCCCTGCCCCTACGGACTTGATATCCCCGCCATTCTGCTGCACTACAACAAGTGCGTGAACGAGGGCAACGTATCGGCCTCGTCGCAGGACGAGAACTACCGCCGTGCGCGGCGGGCGTTCCTTATCGGCTACGACCGTTCGGTTCCGCGTCTGCGGCAGGCGGCCCACTGCATCGGATGCAACCAGTGCAACCCCCACTGTCCGCAGAACATCGACATTCCGGCCCAGATGCAGCGCATCGACCGCTATGTCGAGGACCTGAAGCAGGAACGCGAGTTCTGAACTTGTATAACCGGCAACCGAGGGCGCAGTGCCAAAGCATTGCGCCCTTTGTTTTCGAAAAGTCGACGAACAAGATAAAAAAGACCTATTTTCGTACTTTTCTTTTAAAAAGCGCTACCTTTGCCCGACTGAATACAAAAATGGGAATAATGTACAAACGCATCATATCTGCACTCATTCTCACCGGTCTCGCCATTTGTGCTTCGGCACGCACCGAAGCTCCCGATTCGGTCGCCGCACCGCGTCCGAACCTTATAAAACGCATTATAAACTACTACAGCCGCTCGAACGTGGACCGCACATTCGAGAAGAAGATAGACTGGAGCATCGCCCCCGGACCCAACTACTCGTCGGACGTGGGTCTCGGACTCGGCTTCCTGATCGCCGGCCTGTACCGCACTGACCGCACCGATTCGATCACGGCGCCGTCGAACATATCGATCTACGGCAACATCACCACCGAAAAGTTCGCGATGATGCGTTTCAGCGGCGACAACATACTCAACCACAACAAGACACGCCTCTCCTACTCGGGAGCCGTCGTCTACTTCCCGGGAGCGTTCTACGGAGTAGGCTACACGGACGGCGCTGCAGGATATGCGCAGAACCTGACCACGACTATGTACAAGCTGCGTATGTCGGCCAGCGTCAGCGTACTGCCGCGTACATACCTCGGCGTGAGCCTTTCGCTGGACTACAGCGGCGCCAAGTCGACCCCTTCGGCAGCCACGCAGGACTCGTTCGAGTTCTACGAATCGGTCGTCGACAAGATCCTGAAGGAGTCGGGCGGCACTATCGACGGAGCGCACAAGGCCTTGGAGTCGCTGTCGCCCGAGGAGAGGGCCTCCTACGACGGCTACTCCGCCGGCGACGGTCTCAAGCTGTACAGGGCGTGGAAAAGCGGCGGCTACGATCCGTCGCTCGCCGATCCGTTCGACAACTACATCCGTCTGAGCGGCGAAAAGGCCAATGCCCTGAATGCCGGAATAGGACTTTTCGCACAATACGACTCGCGCGATGTGCTGACCGAGCCGCACCGCGGCATTCTCCTCAAGGCCGAAGCCAAATACTACCCCAAGTTCCTCGGCAACTCGCTCGAGAATTTCTGCAAGCTGACGGCCCAGTTCAACTTCTACCGGCAGCTGTGGCGCGGCGGCGTGGCGGCCTACGATCTTATGGGCAACTTCACCTTCGGCCGCCCGTCGTGGCATATGTACTCGGCTTTGGGCGGTACGGAGCGTATGCGCGGCTACTACGAGGGCCGCTACCGTGACCGTCATTGCGTTATGACGCAAATCGAATTGAGGCAGAAGGTCTACCGGCGCCACGGCGTGGCCGCATGGTTCGGCGCAGGCAACGTATGGGGATTCGAAAAGTTCAGGTGGAACCGTACGCTGTTCAGCTTCGGCTGCGGCTACCGCTTCGAGTTCAAAAACCGTATGAACATCCGCCTCGACTACGGCTGGGGCGCCCACGGCAACCCCAACCTCTATTGGGACAAGAAACGCTGCTCGGCATTCATCTTCACGGCATCGGAGGCATTCTGACCTGCCGGCCAAAATTGCAAGCTTCAATGAATTATTAAAGAAGTTTGTTTTATCCATCTCATTACCAAATTATTGCATAATATGAAGTTAATTCCCACCTTTGCAAATACAAAAACTTCATTGCGCTGTATGCTAACGATCAGTTGAGTGACGAAATAAAGGAGTTTCTAATGAAAAATGTCGGGTGTTATTAATATTCAGGCACTATGAAAATATTCGGAATTATATCGTTCGTATGTTCTATTCTGTTTGTCTGCCAAGTATCGTACGGCGAACAGCCGGTCAAAAAGGCAGAGCCGAAGCCTCAGCCCGCTGATACCCGCGACACCGCATAAATAAATCAGTACAAACGTATG
>CAYYUW010000111.1:0-6993 GCA_964474985.1 uncultured Alistipes sp.
CGTACAGAGACGAGGTCATACTGAGAGTGCCGGAGGAGAAAAAGATGAGGGGGAGTGCAGCGATATGACCGAAAATGTTTACCTTTGTTTTCGGGTGTTTCCGGTCAACCCCTCCCGGACGAAGCAAACCAGCCACTCTGCGGAGTGGCAACTTTAAGGGACTTTACACTTACAACAGTCAACCTTTTTTGGGCAAGGACAAATTGTTTGCGTAATATATTGCGACAAATAGCGGTTCCTTAGAATCGCGCGGGCCGAAGCCTCCGCCGGCGGAGGCCCGCTCGTCGCGGACCCCGCAGGCTTCGACCCGCAATTCGGCAGCAATAATTATTTGCGAAATATTTTAGTTACAAGCTGCGGCTGTGGTCGCGGGCTATATGACCAGCGAGGCGGCGGCAACAAAAAAACCGCACCGTCCGGAAGGCGGTGCGGGGGACAGGTTTCTTCGGGGAGTTCGGGCGGGACGGCGGGCGCGCTGAAACCGGCGCAGTCTCGCATTCAGGCAGCGCCTCAGGCGCGGACAGTGGCTTTGCCTCAGGCAACAACACTGACTCGGGCAGAGGCATCGCCTCAGGCGCAGCGTCTGAGCAGCTGCAGGTGGCCGTCGAGGTCCTCGATCGAGAGCCTGTCTCCGGCGCCGAGCTGACCGTCGACGATCATTCGGGCCATAGGCTCCTCGATATTGTCGAGGATCGTTCGTTTGAGCGACCGCACGCCGAAGCGGGCTTCGTATCCCATATCGGCCAGTCGCCGTTTGGCCTCGGCGGTGATTTCGATCGCGATGCCGAGTTTCTCGGCGCGACGGTTAAGCCCCTCCAATTCCAAATCCACTATTCGCTCCACATCGTCGGGGCACAGCGTGCGGAAGACCACCACGTCGTCTATACGGTTGATGAACTCGGGCGCGAAGGTAGCGGAGAGGGCGTTGCGGTATTCGGTCAGGGCACTCGTCTGCTCGAGACAATCGCGCGAGGATGTGTTGTACCCCACCATCGTCTGCCGCACAGCCGCGGCACGCGAACCCACGTTCGAGGTCATTATGATTATTGTATTGCGAAAATCCACCTTGCGGCCGCTGCCGTCGGTAAGCTGTCCGTCGTCGAATATCTGCAGCATAATGTTGAAAACATCGGGATGCGCCTTTTCGATCTCGTCGAAGAGCACTACGGCGTACGGCTTGCGGCGCACCGCCTCGGTGAGCTGTCCGCCCTCGCCGTAACCCACATACCCGGGAGGCGAACCGATTAACCGCGCCACATTGTGCTTCTCGCCGTACTCGCTCATGTCGATGCGGATCAGGCCGTCGCGGCGGTCGAACATCAGCTTGGCCAGCTCCTTGGCCAGCAGCGTCTTGCCCACGCCCGTAGGTCCTACGAACATAAACACTCCGATCGGCTTTCCGGCTTCCTTCAGTCCGGCGCGGCTGCGCTGTATCGAGCGCGTCACCTTCTCCACGGCATCGGTCTGCCCCACTACCAAACGGTTGAGATAGTCGGCCATACCGCGCAGACGGGTCTGCTCGTCCTGCGACACCTTCTCCACGGGGATGCCCGTAATAGACGTTATGACAGCCTCGATCTGCTCGACATCGACCGTGGCAGGATTGAGCTTCAACTCGCGCTCCCACTGCGAACGGCTCTCGCTCAGCTTCGAAGTCAGCGCAAGCTCGCGCAGCCGCGCAGCCGCTGCCTGCTCGTAAACCAATGCCGAAACGGCCTTGCGACGGTCGGCCGCAGCCTGCCGCAGATTGCTCTCGATAAGAGCGATCGCCTCAGGCTCCACAGCCGAAAGCAGATGCGCCTTCGAGCCTGCCTCGTCCATCACGTCGATCGCCTTGTCGGGAAAGTAACGGTCGGTAATGTATCGCTCGGTCAGATCGACACAGGCCTGCAGAGCCTCGTCGGTGTACCGCACCACGTGGTGCTGCTCGTACTGCGCGCGTATGTTATGCAGTATCTGCAGCGTCTGCTCGCGCGTGGTCGGCTCGACGATGATGCGCTGGAAGCGGCGCTCGAGCGCGGCATCCTTCTCGATGTTCTCGCGATACTCGTCCAGCGTGGTGGCGCCGATGCACTGCAGTTCGCCGCGGGCAAGCGCCGGTTTCAGGATGTTGGCCGTGTCGAGGCTGCCCTGTGTGCTGCCTGCACCGACTATGGTATGTATCTCGTCGATGAACAGTATCACGTCGCCGCGCTTCGACAGCTCCGAGAGCAGGCCCTGCATCCGCTCCTCGAACTCGCCGCGGAACTTGGTGCCCGCCACCAATGACGAGACATCCAGCGACCATATCTGTTTCGAGCGCAGCGAATAGGGTGCCTTGCCCTCGGCAATGCGCAATGCCAGCCCCTCGACAATGGCGCTTTTGCCCACGCCGGCTTCGCCGATAAGTATCGGGTTGTTCTTCTTGCGGCGGCCGAGAATCTGCACGAGCCGCTCGATCTCGCTCTCGCGGCCCACGACCGGATCGATACGCCCCTCACGGGCCAAGCGCGTGAGGTTCACGCCCAACTTGTCGAGCATCGAGTCGCCCGAGCGCCTGCTGCTGCCGTCGCCGGCATCCCCGTCGCTGAGCGACGAGAGATCGATGCGGCGCTCGTAGGTCACCGTGCGCAAATCGCGGTAATAATCCTCCTCGGCGGGCAGGTCGTCGAGCATCTCGGCAACCTTCAGACCGTCTACGCCGCAAAGCTCCATTATACGTTTCGAGATCGTCTTTTCATCGCGGATCACGGCCAGCAGCAGATGCCCCGTGTTGAGCATCGTGTCCACGCCGGCCGAAGCCGATATGTAAGCGGGTACTTCGCGGAAAAACTCGGCGCGCGCATCTCCGCCGGCCGGATCGCCCTGCGCCGAATGCAGCTCCTCCTCGATGCGCACGCGCATCTGGTACAACTCCCAGTCCTTGAGTATCTGCCGAAGAATATGCACCGCGTGGCAACCCTCCTCTTCCAGCGCCTTCAGCAAAAGACGGTCGGCGAGGTTGTCAGAAAATCCGTTTTTCTCGGCATCGAATGCCGCTCTGGCCACTATTCCCTCCAGAGTTTTTGTCAGCCTGATATTCATATTCGTACGTTAGGTTTAATGTTCTGCCGAATCGTTCGGCGACAATATAACGCAAGCACCCGTCCAAATATTATATTGCAAATATAACCTCTCCGATGCTTCACTCCGCCCTACGGCCGAAACTCGGGCGCAGGTTTTCTTGCAGCCGGAGTTTTTAGTGTTGGAAATCGGATAAAAAATATGTACTTTTGCTTTCCCAAAACGAAATGTTTTTTTCAGTTATGAAACGATTTTTACTGCTTGCCCTTTTCCCGCTGCTGTGCGGCTGCAGCACCCTCAACACCTCGAAACTGCTCAGTGCCGGCGGCAATCTGACCGCAGCGATGAGCATCACCGACGCTCAAGTGGCGCAGATGTGCCGCGAATATATGGTCTATCAGGATCAGCAGAACAAGGTTGCTGCATCGACTTCGAAATATGCGCGGCGCCTCGAAAAACTCACCCGCAACCTCAAAAGCACCGATGGTCTCAACCTCAACTTCAAGGTTTACGAGACCGACGAAGTCAACGCCTTCGCCTGCGGCGACGGCAGCATCAGAGTCTACTCGGGACTTATGGACGCTATGACCGACGAAGAGGTATTCGCCGTAATCGGGCACGAGATCGGACACCTGAAGCACGCCGACACCAAGAATATGATGAAGCAGGCATACATCAACGCAGCAATCAAGGATGCTATCGGATCGGTGAGCGCCACGTTGGAGAGCCTGTCAGATTCGCAGCTGGGCGCGATAGCATCGGCATACGGCAATGCGCGATTCTCGCAGCGGCAGGAGTTCGCCGCCGACGAGGAGGCGTTCAATATGTGCGTGGCCAACGGCATAAATCCCTACGCGATGTGCAACGCACTGAACAAGTTGGTCAAAATGGCGGGCGGCAGCGCCACCGCCTCGCGTGTCGCTCAGATGTTCTCGACCCACCCCGACAGCGCACTGCGGGCCGAACGCGTCAAGAAAATGGCCGACCAGTACACCGCATCGCATAAATAAGAACAAGGTATGACGCCCGCAGCGGCGCCTTTTATCATCGTATGAAAGGTCTGATCACCATAGGACTGTTAGTCCTGTCCAATATTTTTATGACACTGGCGTGGTACGGTCATCTGCGGTTCAGCCAGATGAAGGGTTTCGACAAACTCGGATTGGTGGCCATAGTCCTCATAAGCTGGAGCATCGCACTGTTCGAATACTTCTGTCAGGTCCCCGCCAACAGAATCGGATTCCGCGGCAACGGAGGACCCTTTTCGCTCGTCGAACTGAAAGTCATTCAGGAGGTCGTTTCGCTGACGGTATTCACCCTGTTCGCCGTAACCGTATTCCGCACCGAAACGCTGCGCTGGAATCACGCCGTCGGCTTTATGTTCATCATTCTGGCCGTCTACTTCATATTCCGGAAATAACCGGTCTATAACGGAATCAATATCCGGACATCGCCCTAAATGTCCGGATATTTTTATATACCTCCTGCTGCCGGACGGTTTTTTGGGTGAAATTTGCTATCGGGATTTAACTTTCGCATCTTTATGCCGTCTTACTTACAAAACGACCACGAAATGACCCGCACCGAACACCCACTGCCGACCGCAGCCGAACTGCGTGACAGAATGACCCGAAGCGAAGCCTTCGACCGTTTGGTGCGGACGATGCTGCAGCCGGTCTACTGGCACATACGGCGACTGGTAGTGTTGCACGACGATGCCCAAGATGCGACCCAAAACGCATTCGTGAAGACCTTCGAGCATATCGAGTCGTTCCGCGGCGGCGACGGCGAACTGCGGGCGTGGATATACCGCATCGCCACGAACGAGGCTCTCGACACCCTCAGGCACCGGCGGCGCAGCATCTTCTCGTCCATAGACGACGTGAGCCGCGAGCTGGCCGGAAAGGTGGCGGCCGAATCCACTGAAGATGCCGACCGCGCATTGGTGGAGTTCCAACAGGCCGCGCTCGCACTGCCGCTGAAACAGCGCCTCGTATTCAACCTGCGCTACTATGACGAGTTGAGCTACGAGCAGATCGCCGAAATTACCGGCAGCAGCGTCCAGACGCTCAAGACAAACTATCACTACGCAGTGGAAAAATTGAAAAAACATATAAAAGCTACACAACTATGAACGACAGCAAACGAATGCCTTACAGAGTCGACGGGCAAGATTTCGATCGGATGCGCCAAAACATACTCCGGCGCACGGCAGAAGGCGGCAAACGGCGCAGCAGGCGGTACGGGCTTGTACTGGCACTCTCGGCCGCAGCGGCGGCAGTGCTCGGCATAGTGGCCACACGGATGATCGATGCCGAGAATCCGGAGCACGCCGGCGGCGACTTGGAGCAGATGCTCTCCACCGCCTCGCCCTCGACGCTGCAGGAGGTGGCCGAGCTGAATTACGACGAGATATTCTATAACCAGCAACTATAAAAAGGACCGTTATGAAAAAGATCTTCATCACCATTCTGTCGCTGACGCTGCTGTCGGCCGGAAGCATTGCCGCCGAGCTGCCGTCGGCCACAGAACCCGCCGCGGAGCAGTCGGTCGAGGACATAAATGCCGCAGCACTCGCGCAAATAAGCAAGGAGCTTGGGCTTAGCAGCAAGCAACTCAAGGAGTTCGAGCCGATATACAAGGAGTATCGGGCAGCTATGGCCAAAGCGGTGGACAGCGAAGCCAACGGCACCGCCACAGATGAAACCTCGCAGCGCCGGCAGCTGAAAGCCAAACTGAGCAACATATCCGCAGTGGCCGAGATCAAGCGCACGTACGTGGACCGTTTCGCCACCATACTGACAGCCGAACAGATACGCACGCTCTACAATGCGGAGGGCGCGATCGGCACCAGCATCAAACGTTCGCTCAAAGGCTCCTACAACGCCAAAGGCGCCAAACGCATCGAAGGCAGCAACCGCATAGTCTCTCAGGACTTCGGCGCCGCGGGCGACTACTCGACGCTTGCCGTAAATTCATTCATAAAGGTGATCGTGAGCGCTACGGCACATACGGTAACCGTGAAAGCCAACGACAACATTATCGACCTCGTAAAGGTCGAGCGCGAAAACGGCATCCTGAGAATCGGGTTGGAGAATGTCCACGGCTCGCTGAACAACATCTCGATCTCGGCCATCGTACCCGCATCGGCCAATCTCAGCTCGATCTCGGCCTCGGGCTACTCGACCATAGAGTGCAGCACGCCCATCAATGGCAAGAATATGACCGTCAGCGTCAGCGGCGGCGCGAAAGTCAAGGCCGACATCTCGTGCCTGAGCGCCAAGGTGAACGTCTCGGGATACGGCAGGTTCCAAGGCAAAGTCACGGCAGAGGAGACGTGCGAATACACAGTGAGCGGCGGAGCATTAGCCACAGGCGACATCGAGTGTGCCACAACCAAGATATCCGCATCGGGATACGGCAAGTTTAACGGCTACATCTACTCCGACACTGTCTCGCTGAACATAACCGGAGGAGCCAAACTCAACGGTCACATCGCTGCCGACAAGTTAGACGCCGCACTGAGCGGCTACGGCTCGGCAACAGGTACCATAACTGCCAATCAGTGCGATATGAACCTAAGCGGCGGAACCTCACTCAAAGGCACTCTCGAAGCCGACTCTTTCACGGCTGCCCTGTCGGGATACGGCAAAGTAATACTCTCCGGAGGCGAGGCCGGCACAGGTACACTGAAACTCAGCAGCAGATCATCGTTCAGCGCTCCGGATGTCACGGTCACCAACTACACCATAACCGCAAGCAGCTATGCCAAGGCCAACGTCAAATGCACCGGCACACTGAAGGCAAACACCGTATCGGGCGGAAAAGTCTACTACTCGGGCGACTGCCGCGTGGAGGCAACCAACCCCGATGTGAAAAAAGTCCGGTAAACCCTCCCGCATATTACCCAAAATCGTGGAGCGCTCCGCTGGTGCGCTCCACGTATTTTTT
>CAYYUW010000112.1:0-4254 GCA_964474985.1 uncultured Alistipes sp.
GAGGAGCTTTCGCGCAGCAGGCTGTGACCGGAAGGCCTTGCGGCTCAGTGATTTAGCAGCGTATAGTTTGCGGCGAACAGATCGATTGCTCGTAACTTGCACGCCCGCCCTTTCGAGGGCGGGCGTGAATTTTTTGAGGCAGGGGGGCACGCCGAAGGCGGGGCAGCCGAAGTGGCATCGCATCGGGCGATGCAGCTGCGCGACAGAATGCCGCCGTAGTTTTTGAGGCGTATGGTTTGTCGAAAAAAACGGGTTGCGTGAGCAACCCGCGCGCCCGCCCCAAGGGGGGGCTGGGCGGGCGCTAATCGCCGCGGCTACTATTTCCCGCGACACTTTGGGGATTCTTCAGACGCCCCGCGGGCCGAAGCCTCCGGCAGCGGAGGCCCGCTATTGCGTTCCTCCGCAGGCTTCGACCCGCATCTCAGCCCCATTAATTCGCAATTTAATTGTCGCTATAATTTCTTGCTAATAATTGCGGTTCTATAGAACCGCGCGGGCCGAAGCCTTGGGGCGGCGGAGGCTCGCTAAACGCGGTCCCCGCAGGCTCCGGCCCGAAAACAGTGCAGCGATGCAATTTCGCGGTGAAAATATCGGATTGCTTTAGCAATCTGCGCGCCCGCACCAAGGGGGGCAGGTGCATATTTATTTGCAAATTAGAAATAAAATAGATACTTTTGTACCTCGTATCGGTCGCTCGGATGGTGGAATAGGTAGACACGCCGGACTTAAAATCCTGTGGCCAGTAATGGCCGTGCGGGTTCGATTCCCGCTCCGAGTACAATGTCGCAGCCGCCTTGCAAAGGGCGGCTTTTTTTCGCCCGAACGTTTGGCTGCCTTTCATTTATCCGCCGGTTTTGTCCCTTTGCTTCTTCTGCCGGCGGACAGCTTTTCTGTGAAATATTTCGGATGACCCTTGGCGATTCGCGCGCCCGCCACAAAGTGGGGCAGGGCAGGCGCGAGCAGCCGGAGGTGGCATCGCCCGAGGCGATGCAGCTGCGCGACGGAATGTGTCGCGACATATTATGTAGACTATTACCGGTGTAGAAGCTGCAGGTCGAAGACTGCGGAGGACTGCGGGCAGCAGGCCTACGCCGGCGGAGGCTTCGGCCTGCGCGACTTCGATGAAGTCGCTATATGTTGCTGGAAATCTTCGCCGCGGAGATTCACCCGCCTCAAGGGGCAGGATTATTCGGACGACAGGTTGCGGCCCGAATGGGCCGCGCGAGCCGCAGCCTTGGGGCGGCGAAGGCTCGCTATCGTTCGCCTCCGCAGGCTGCTGCTCGCAACGTTGAAACCATAGTTGTCGCGAAGCCTGTTGCGGCAAGGTTGCGGCTTCCAAAGAAGCCGCGCGGGCCGAAGCCTCGCCCAGCGAGGTCCGCTATTCGCGGTCCCCGCAGGCTCTGGCCCGAAAATACTGCTGCAATGCAATTTCGTAACGGATAGTTTGCTGCAAAAATCCCGATTGCAGAGCAATCTGGGCGTCCGCACCAAGGGGGCTGGGCGGGTGCGAAGATTTTGAAACAGCGGTGGGGCGGTTATCGGGCGGGGTGGATGCGGCGCAGGCGGAGTTTCATCACGCCGAAGAAGGCTTCGCCGAATATGGAGCTGCTCATTTTGGATTGGCCGAGAACGCGGTCGATGAAGATGATCGATACTTCGCGGATTTTAAAGCCGAGTTTCCAAGCGGTATATTTCATTTCGATTTGGAATCCGTAGCCCTTCATTTCGACGCGGTCGAGGTCGATGGTTTCGAGCACGCGGCGGGAGTAGCAGACGAAGCCGGCGGTTGCATCGTGTACGGGCATACCGGTTACGGTGCGGACGTAGATCGATGCGCAGTAGGACATCAGCAGTCGCGACATAGGCCAGTTCACCACGTTGACGCCCTGCACGTAGCGTGAGCCTACGACCACGTCGGCGCCGGCTTCGGCGGCTTGGATCAGGCGGGGCAGGTCGTCGGGGTTGTGCGAGAAGTCGCAGTCCATTTCCACGATATGGTCGTAACCGCGTTCGAGTCCCCAGCGGAATCCGGCCATGTAAGCCGTGCCGAGGCCCTGTTTGCCACTGCGTTCCAGCAGATGCAGCCGCTCGGGGTAGTCGCCCTGCCGCGAGCGCACGATGCCGGCCGTGCCGTCGGGCGAGCCGTCGTCGATAATAAGGATGTCGAACGGCGTGGCGAGCGAGAAAACCTTGTCGATCATTGCCGAGACGTTTTCGCGTTCGTTATATGTGGGGATCAGGACGAGATTGCGCATTGTGGTTTACTGTTTTTAGTGCTTCGGGAGCTTTTTGCAAAAACAAATTTAGCGAAAATCGGTGAAACATCGCATCGAATCGCTGAATTTTTTCTTTCCCAAGATGTAGCGGACAATTATCGAGCCGCGAAAAACGGTCCGGGGGAGCGGGGCGTGCTTCGACATTTCGGCGCGCCGTTTTTCGCGCAGCGCGGGCAGCATACGGTAGAATCCGCAATGCGCCTGCCACACCGCACGCACCAACCGGCCGTCGCCGCGCAGCAGGTAGCCTGCAGCCGCAGCCCCGTCGAGAAGCAGCCGCAGCGGCAGCACCCACCACAGCAGTCGTGCGGGCATATTCTTGTAGATCATCGCCAGATTGTTGCGGTGGTTGAGCATCGTCTTGCGCGGCGAGGTGACCGCGAGGGTTCCTCCGCCGAGGTGGTAGACCTTGGCGCGCGGCTCCACGGCTATGCGGTAACCGGCCGTCTGCATACGCCAGCAGAGGTCGATCTCCTCCATATGCGCGAAGAAGTCGCCGTCGAAACCTCCGCAGCGGCGGAAAGCCTCGGCTCGGCAGGCGAATGCGGCTCCGCTCGCCCAAAAGATGTCGCACGGATCGTCGTACTGCCCTTCGTCGCGCTCGATGTGCCCCATAATGCGCCCGCGGCAGAACGGATAGCCGAGAATATCGATGAACCCTCCGCCCGCACCCGCATATTCGAAAGCTCCGCGGTCGGTGTCGGCAAGCAGCTTCGGCGCCACGGCCCCAAGCTGCGCGTCGGACTCGAGAGCCTCGACAAGAGGCTGGCACCAGCCCTCGGGCGTCTCGACGTCGGAGTTGACAAGTATATATATGTCAGCCTCGATCTGCTGCAGCGCACGGTTGTAGCCCTCGGCAAAGCCGTAGTTGCGGTCGAGACGCACGATCTCGACCGTGGGGCAGTGCTGCGAAAGGTAGGACAGCGAATCGTCGGTCGAACAGTTGTCGGCAACGACAATGCCGTATTCCGACGGCGTGTTATTCACTACGCTGCATATATAACGGCTCAGATGATCGCGGCCGTTCCAGTTGAGTATCACTATCTTGACCTTGCTCATAGCTTGTGCGCGGCTTTATGGGCGGCTTCTTTTGCGGCTGTGGCGGCGGCTTTGCGGGCTGTCTCCTCGGCCAGATCGGCGGTTTTCCAGCGGCGGTGCGACCACATCCACAAGTGGGGCGTGCGGCGGATCATCTGCTCCAATAGATCGATATAACGTTGAGTGATAGCACCTTCCTCGACAGGCTCGGTGCCGTCGTAGATGCGCTGGAACCGGACGCGGTAGTGTGCCCGTCCGCACTTCCGAACCTGCATAAAGTAGACCGGCAGCGCAAACCGGCGGGCCAGCCAGTCGCTGCCCATATAGAAATGGGTGGGGCGGTTCAGAAAACCGAACTCGCGCCGATGCTCCTCGCGCGGCGGCCGCTGGTCGGCTATCATACCGAAAATGAGCGGCCTGCCCTCGTAGCCGCCGCGGTGACGCAGGCAGAAGCGAACCAACTCCTTCTTCGACACGGGCAGCAGCCCGAACCGCGAGCGCACCGTATGGTAGTAGGCATCGAAAGCCTTGTCGTGCAGCGGGTGGTAGACGCCGACTACCTGCGCAGTGTCGTAGAGCTGGTAGGCACCGAAGTACTCCCAGCTGCCGTAGTGCGCCATCATAGCGATCCACGGCCGGCCAGCAGTCTGGGCAAGATGCTCGTCGAGACCGTCGATCTGAAGCCGCTCGCGCATATCTTCGGCCGAGATCGACGACAGCGATATCGTGTCGATGAACACCTCCGACAGATGCCGGTAAAAGTCGCGCTCGATACGGCGCAGCTCCTCGCGGCCCCTCTCCGGAAAAGCGTGCGACAGATTGCTGCGCACTACCTTGATCCGATAGCGGACCACCCTGTACAGCAGCCAGTACAGCAGCCGGCCTATGCCGCCGTACAGTACCGCATCGGGCAGCGACCCGACGGCGCGGCACAATCCCA
>CAYYUW010000113.1:0-3830 GCA_964474985.1 uncultured Alistipes sp.
GCACACAGGCCGTCAGCTTCACCACCGGCGTTCCGGCAGCTCTCGGCGCATCGATGTGGGCCAAGGGGCTTTGGCGCGGTGCTGGCGTTTACAATGTCGAGGAGTTCGATCCCGATCCGTTCCTCGCCGAGTTGGGCGAGCAGGGCCTGCCGTGGCACGAGCTGTTCGATGTCGATATCGAACTGTAAGCCTACATACATACGGAAAAACCCGCACCTTACATAGGCGCGGGTTTTTTATGTAATAGTGCAACGCAGCGCTTGAAGATGGGCGTAAATGGCAGAGAATTTTGCATTTAACAGCTGCTTTTATGTTATATAAGACCATAAACGCTAATCGCGTCCCTCTGCAGGCTTCGATTCGCAAATCCAACAGATCCGTAAATTCGTAACAAAATTGTCTGTGTAATTTGTCGCGATAAGTTGCGGTTCCTGTGGAACCGCGCGAGCCGCAGCCTCCGGCGGCGAAGGCTCGCTTCGCTCACCTTCGCAGGCTGCAACTCGCGCCATATACAATTGCGCCACAATATCTGCGATTACTTAATATTGACAACCCCTCCAAACCTCCCCTTGATAAGGGAGGCTTAGTCTGTCGCGAGTTCGAACGTCGCCACGCACAAACAAAAAAGCCGAAAACCAATCGGTTTTCGACTTTCTTGCGGTATGGACGAGACTCGAACTCGCGACCTCCTGCGTGACAGGCAGGCATTCTAACCAGCTGAACTACCACACCGTTTTGCTGTTTGCAGGTGCAAAAGTAATACATTTTTCACAAATTGCAAGCAGCTGCCAGATTTTTTTTCGATATTCGGGCCAATAGCAGTATGCTGGACATCGAATATTCTTCGTACCTTTGGCTTCACCCAATATACTCACGCTCGGTAATGCACAAATTAATTTGGCATTACGCTCGCTTATTCGTACATTTGTATTCGCCTTGGCGGAATATTCGTTCTGGAGTCCTTGGCTGCAAATAATAAAGACAGTATGAAAAATTATTTTGACGTCTGGAGACGGACTTTCGATTTCAGCGGCAAGACCGGCCGCGGCGACTATTGGCTGTTTGTCTGTATCAATGTATTGATAAGCGGCTTGTTATGCTTCTTGAACTACTGTTTCTCGACGGGCGTAACGCTGACGGTCGGCTTGGTGCCGATAGTGTTCGCGGCGATAACTTTCGTGCCGACATTTTCGGCCACAGTACGGCGTCTGCACGATACTTCGCGCAGCGGCTGGTGGATCGCCGTGTCGTTGATTCCGGTTGTCGGCGTGATATTGCTACTGCCGTATCTGTCGCAGCGGACTACAGACGAGACTGAGTATGAAAATCGTGGAATCGGGGCTGTCGAGACCGATGAGGAGTTCGATCCCGAGACGGTTTTCGGCAAGGAATACTGGAATGTCGAAGAGGATCCGATCGCTGAAGGCGAAGAGGCCGGCGAAGCACTTAGCGTCGAGAACCACGTCCCCGGTAAGATATTTTGATTACTCTTGTTTTTGTGCGGTTTGAGCACTCTTTTTGGGGTGCCGCAATGCGCGCAGGCGTTCGATGATCCATAGTACGGCTACACCTATGGCTACTCCGACTGCTGCTTCGACGAAACGCAGTGTACCGTTGAGCAGCGGCGAAAGGGTGGGGGATTCTTGCGATATGAGCAGTATTATGATTAGCGTCATCGCTGCGACAGTTCCGCCGTCCGGAATCTTGATAGCCATACATATAAGTTCGAGGGTGAACAGTATTGCCGTGAATCCGATCATAGAGAAATGGAATATTTCCAGATATACGCAAGCTATGAATGCGCCGAGGAAGGTGCCGAGCACCCGAAGCCAGCCTTTCTGTATCGAGTCGCGTACGCCTTGCGATTGCATTACGACGATAGCGGAGGTGCAGGCGAGCATAGCGCCCATATAACTCGATGCGGCGTGGAATCTGCCGGTAACGTGAGCGCCGACCATATAAGCCAGCAGTACGGCTAAGCACCGGATCAAGGCCTTGGAAACGGAGATGCGTTTCCATACGTTGCGTAGCGAAGTTTTCATTGGTTGCGTCTTTGACTGCATACCGAATGCAATAAACGCACCGTTTTCGCCCAGTTGTTTACCGTGAATGGTGTTTATGACGCTTGTGATGATCGATCGGGTTTGCCTCTCGGCGTATGCGTTGAACGTGTATTAAGCGGACAACAATTACTATTGCGAGCGCGATCAATCCAAGCGTAACAATCTCCAATATAAAACTTACTATGGGTTGGTGTGACATTTGAATGAATCTTTCGTAAATCTTGTTACAAAAATACGAAAAAATAAACATTTCAAAAAATATGTCGAAAAAAAATATGGCATTCATTGCATAGAACTGAAAGGTGGCTACCTTTGCGACATTGATACGCAAAATGAGTCTGTCAAATGAAGAAAGTATTTATATGGTTTTTGTGCGGCGTGGGCGGTTTGGTTGTGGTGGCTGTTGTAGGTATTCTGCTTTGCAGAACCGTGTTCAAAAACAGTTTGCTGAAATATTATAATGAGGCCTTGTTCGATGAGCGTGTTGAATTGCTCAGATCTGCTGAGTATCGGCAGTCGGACGTTGACTTCGGCTTTGTATTCTGTGCAGATAGTGTCAATGCGGCCAAGACTTGGAATTACTTCAGGCTTGATACCGTAACCGCAGATGACAACGATACTTGGAGTAAGTCCATTGCTATTGCCAAAATCGTATGTGCAAATATCCCGCATGAGAATCAGACAGTTGAACCTGAAGACAAGACTGCAGCCGGATTATGGGCGTATCATGAAAACACAGGTTCCGGAATAAACTGCATGTATCATTCCGTAATGTTGCATGAGATGCTTAATGCAGCCGGCATAACGAATAGAATCATTTGGTGTATGCCAATGGATTCAACAGACAGGGATTGCCATGTAGTAAACCATGTATGGCTTCCTGAATACCGAAAGTGGGCTATGCTCGATTCTGACATGAATACTTTCTTGACAGGGGCAGACGGCATTCCTATGTCGATTGCCGAAATAAGAGCTGATTTGATCGGGCGAAATCAAAGTATCGAGAACCCGATATTGTCCTGCGGAGCACGCGTGAACTTTTATAAAGCATATCTTTCAAAGAATCTTTACTGGTTTGAGACAATTCAGAATTCCGGCTTTGATCTATACGCCAAGCCGATGCGTTACATTCGACTGGTTCCGGCCGGTTATGAACGTTTCAAAGCCTCTGGCTCAAATCATATCGCAACGACCGATGACAAAAAGTTTTGGTCTGCACCGAGATCGCTTTCAATGTCCGATTAAGCCGGTCGCAATATTGCGTCAGGCAGCGGCGCTGCAATAGTAAGGGGCAGTTTGTCGCAACAGAGCGCTCGGCGAAATTGCAGGTAAACTTGCATTTGCCCTTGCTTATCCGTACATTGGCTTCGCCCAAGATACTCCCGTTCGGCAATGCTCAAATAAATTTGGCATTGCTCTCGCTTATTCGTACATTGGCTTCGCCGAAGATACTCCCGCTCGGCAAAAATCAAGTAAACTTGTTTTTACCCTCGCTTATTCGTATCTTTGAATAAAATTTGGAAATATCGAGGTCCATATCGTTGCGACAAAAGCTCAGCGGAGAGGCTGTTTGACGGTGCCGCAGCATCTGAGTGGTCGGACGAGAGGGGCCTGCAAGCAGTGTTGGAAAAGATATGAATGATAACCGCAGAATTTCTGCCGCCGTCATAGCTCCGGTGGTTTTCGGTTTTTACATTTTCGGATTCAGCGATACGGTCGGTTTCGCCACGAGCTATGTTCAGACGGAATTTTCGCTCGACGAGACCG
>CAYYUW010000114.1:0-2847 GCA_964474985.1 uncultured Alistipes sp.
TCAACCATTTCCCGGGCGGTCCGACAGATCCGAACTATGCGCTGCTCCGTTTCATCGGAACCGAAGCCACCTTTTGGATAAATGGGGAGTTTGTTCATCAACATATTAAGGAATAATATGGAAGCAAATAAAGAATATATAGCAGCGTGCGGACTTTATTGCGGAGCCTGCCGTTAGTTTATGTCAGGCAGATGTTCCGGTTGCCACCGGAATGAAAAGGCTGCTTGGTGCAAGATCCGTCAATGTGCTAAGGGCAAAGGCTGTCATACTTGTGCCGAGTGCAGTTCTGACGTGAAAGAGTGCCGGATTTATTCCAATTTTATAGGCAAGATATTCTCGATTCTTTTCAAATCCGACCGTCCGGCCTGTATCAGTTACATAAGAGAGCATGGCGAACAGGCTTTTGCTGAGGAAATGACTCGTCGCAAATGTCAGACGATTAAAAGGAAATAAGCTATGTATTAATTATGCGGAATTCATATAAGAGTTTTTTATTGCTGAATATCAACCATATAAGAAAATAACGCACAAAAATCCTACTAAGAAAAAAGATATTAAAGTTGATTTGCCGGAGTGAATCGATGAAAAAAATGTGTGTTCTGGATGAAAATTCAACAAAAACTTAACATTCGGCAATGATTTTTATAGCTTACAAATGGCAGGTCGGAATAAGGTCAAAACCGCAAAGAACTTGTCGCTGGAAATCTTCGCCGCAAAATATTCGCGTCCGCACAGCCCCGCCCCTTTAGGGCGGGCGCGCGGGTTGCTCACGCAACCCGATTTATTCGCCGCAAAATTGCATAGCAGCAACGTTTTCGGGCCTCCGCCGCCCGAAAGGCGCACCCGAAAGCCTCCAAAAGCCCCATACCCCACCCCTTCTGCTTAAAGCATCCGGTCGATGAAGGCGATGCGGCTGGCGCGGCGGCAGTGGCGGTCGAGCACTTCGCGTTCGACGATTCCGGTAAGCACATCGGGGGCATCGTGCCAGCGGTTCGAGCCGAACATACGGCGGTATGAGGTCAGATGCCGGTACATTTCGGGCCAGCGGACGGCCCAGTCGGCCGGCATCCGCAGTGCGTGGAGCACCGTAGCCGAGTTGGAGAGTATCCGCGCCTCCTTGTTGCCGCTTTGGTGGAACCATTCGATGCGGGTTTGGGGAGCGAGCCGCTGCACGGCGCGGGCGAAACCGCGGCCGCCGTTATTGCTCTCGACAGCCGCCTGACGGGTTCGGTTGCGGGCGAGCATATCGGCCACGAGCACCTCGGTAACCTCCATAGGTTCACGCGTATAGACCGCATCGGTCACATATACGATTCCGTCCACATCGACCGCATAGCACACCGAACACAGATAGTCGTCGCCGGTGTCGGCCGTATCGGTGTAGTTGCCCCAGCGCACCACATCGCGCGGCAGTTCATCGTACAGCGCCAGTCCGGTGCCGTAGAGCAGTCCGCCCTGCGGCGAAGGGCGCCCCTGATACATACACTCGAAACGAATGGGATCGAGTCTGCGTTTGGCTGCGAGCAGTTCGATATTCTGCTGTTCGGGCCACAGGGCTTCCCCTTCGTGCCGCGGGTCGAGCGCCGAGGGTGCCGACTCCTTGACCGCCTCGAAATTCAAATGCAGCCACTCGTCGTTTCCGAGCGTCTCGATCTGCGCCCAGTCGGTCAGCTCGACCACCCGCTCGCGGCTCGAAATCATACCGATCAAATCCTCCTCGTGCCAGCGCGTGAAGACGATCAACTCGCGCGAAAGGTTGTGCATTCGGGTGCGGACAACCGAAGTGTACCACTCCCAGCAGTTCTCGCGCGTCACGGGCGAATTGGCTTCGATAGCATCCTTGTAGAGGTCGTCGAGTATGAAGATATCGACACGGTTGCCCGTGAGCGAACCCTCGCGCCCCACTGACAGCAGCTCGCCGCGATGTCCGACGATCTCCACCTCGTCCGCCGTACGAATGTAGTTCGACGGCCGGCCGCCGCTTTTGATGCGCGTCTCGGGGAACAGCTCGCCATACTCGGCCGACTCGAGAATGCGCTGCACGCGACGGTTGAACTTGTTGGCCAGCGCCGCCGAATAGGACGCTATCGCCACCCTCAAATCGGGATCCAACCCGAGCAGATAGGCCGGCAGCAGCGTCGTCGAACCGACCGACTTGCCGTGCTGCGGCGGCATCGTAACGATCAACCGCCGGATCCGCCCCTCGGCAAAAAGCTCAAGAACACGATAATACGTGCGGTGAAAACCCTCTACCGTCAAAAACGGATAAACCTTAAGGGCATACGAAATAAATGTTTCGTTCATTGTTCAAAGCATTGGTATTCTTTATATTATCTCAAAGGATTGCACCCCTCCCGCCGCTCCGGCGGCTGAGGCGGCGCGGGGCTGCAGGCGGGGCGGGGCTGGAGGCGGGGCGGGGCTGGAGATGCCGAATTGTAGACTGACTTAGGCCGCGGGTCGAAAAACGGGGTTGGGCAACGAATCAAAGTAGCCGCTGGCCGAAGACTGCGGGGACCGCGAATAGCGGGCCTCGCTGGGCGAGGCTTCGGCCCGCGCGGCCCGTTGGGCCGCAACTTTGTCGCAACAGTTTGCAATCAATAGATATGCAAGTAGTTCTGTGATCGGTTCTCGGGCCGAAGGCTGCGGAGTGCACGCGTCAAGCGAGCCTCCGTCGCCTCAAGGCTGCGGCTCGCGCGGCTTCTGAAGAAACCGCAACTTTGTCGCAACAGGCCTTGCAGACAATTATCGTCGTAAAGATGCGAGCAGCAGCCTGCGAAGGTGAACGATAGCGAGCCTCCGCCGCCGGAGGCTGCGGCCCGCGCGGCTTCTGAAGAAGCCGCAACTTGT
>CAYYUW010000115.1:0-2175 GCA_964474985.1 uncultured Alistipes sp.
GTCGGGCAGCCCCTCGTCGGCCATCTCTACGTTGTTGAGCAGCACGAAGCAGCATCGCCCCCGAAACAGCGCCGCCACGTCAGTCCCGACCTCGGAGCGGAAAGCCGCACCCCGACGCGGTTTGATCCCCGTGTCGAGGTCGTGGTTGCCGGCGACAGTCCATACGGGCCGAGGCAGAGCGCCGAGGGCCGCAGCGGCCGGTTTAAGCAAATGCGGCTTGTCGTTGACCAGGTCGCCCATGTGGATCACCATGTCTATATCCTCGCGCGAGGCTATTTCGGCCAGCACTGTGCGGCAGGCTAATTCCAATTGCTCCTCGTTGTCGACCTGTATGTCGCCGACAGCGGCGATGCGGAAGGAGTGCGGGCGCGCCGCAGCATAAAGCGCAAAGTCGATCTCCGAGGATTCCGGAACGAAACGCCGGCAGGCATTCTGCATGCCTGTCGGGGCGGCAGCATAGCCGTCGGGAAGGATGGGGAAAAGCATTGTTCCCGGCCGAGCCTCAATCCGGTAGCGCCCCTTGCGGTCGCTCCATACGATCGTGTCGCCGTCCGAGACGCCGACGCCGGAGAGCAGGCGCTCCCGACGGTCGAAACGGCCGTTGCCGTTCGCGTCGCAGAACACCCGGCCGGTGACAGTCCCGGCAAGAGCGGGGAAGATCCCGCCCAGCAGAAGCAGTGAAAGTAGAGTTCGTATCATGGTCATAATCTAAAAAACTCCGAAACCGCCTGCCGGTTTCGGAGTTCGGTGTCGAACGGGCAGCCGCTATTCGTCAGCTTCGAGGGCGTATTGGTAGATTCGGAGCGTACCGGGCGACTCGTTGTCGCAGAACGCCGCGTAACTTACATCGCTGCCATTCGAGGCGAAATCAATATCGGAGTCGGCTTTGATGTCGCATATCTGTACCGCATTAGTCCAGTCCTTGGTCTCGGCATCCAGCGAAACGGAGTAGAAGAGCTTGTCTGACGGATTGTAGTAGACAACCACCGGCAGATCCTTGTGGAGGCTGATGCCGGATTTGCAGCTTGAACCCGTGTAAGGTGCGATCGGACTGCCTACCGAGGTCAACTGCGTGGCACCGGGGGCGAGTTTGTAGACCTTGGTCGTATAAGTACCCTGGCTGCCTTCATCGCCGGCGGCGCAGAGGTAGATCGTGCCGTCTTTGGCAATCGCCATGGTCGGGCCGGTAACGCCACCGGGCTGTGAAACGCCGTCGGGCAGACCTTGATACAGCACTTCCCATTTGTTATTGCTGTATTTGGCTATATAATAGCACGTTTGGTGCACCGTTCCGCATATATAGAGCGCTTCGTCGGTCTTGTATTTCGAGTAATGTATCATGCGGCCCGTTATGGGGAACGTATTCTCGGTCGACCAGCTTGTACCGTCGAAGTAGTTTACGCTGTATGCATAACGCGGGATACTTGCTGCTGAATTGTTGTTTACGACGACAGCGATGATTTTCCCGCTCTGCGGATCGATGTCCATAACAGGACCGTACGAGCCGACCTTGATGTTGTTGCCGAACGGAGCTCCGACGATCGTGCCGTCTTCGGTGCGTACAAACATCTTGACCTCCTTCGAATAGTAGTAGAAACCGTAGACAGTTCCGGCGGCGTCGATGGCCACGTCGATGTTTGCACCGCGCACGAGTGTCGCGTTGTCGGAGGCATAGGTGATTTCAGGGCCGGCCGTGAATACGCCGTTCTCCATTTTCAGGATGATCGAGGTGCGTTCGCGTCCCGAAGCTCCCGACGGTTTGTTGTAGCGCATGAGCATGACCGCCGGTTCGTGGGTCACGGGGGAGATGGCCATCGAGAAATCGCTGTTGACGAGCTGCTCGCCCTCGAACATGTCGTTGTAGGCGGCAACCTCTGTCCACTTCATCCTCAGGATCTTGCCCACCTTCACCGTATAGAGGCTGGCAGTTCCGGCCGCCTTGTTCTGAACCAGATAGTCCACGGGATAGGTAAAGTCGTTCGGGGTCGTGCCGCTCGTTTGCTCGTTGGCCAGCACGAACACTTTCGTGTTGTCCGTGGTGGTGAAACGCGCCACGAGCGCCGTTTTGTCGACCTCGGCGGGCAGACGGATCAGCATCTCGCTGCTGATCGGGGTGGTGTAGTCGTCGGACAGCACGCCCGGGTTGTCTTCGGCATAGAATCCGAAACTCTCCAG
>CAYYUW010000116.1:0-1580 GCA_964474985.1 uncultured Alistipes sp.
ATCCCGATCTGAGCGATACGGGCGGTTACGATCGCCGCTCGGCGTGGTGCGCCTCCAAGGAGAGCAATTACGAATTGCTGGCCGAGATCATCGGCGAGGTGTGCGGGCTTTTCCCGTCGAAGTATTTCCACGTGGGCGGCGACGAGGTGGTAATGGAGCAGTGGCTCAGCTGTCCGCACTGCACCGAGCTGCTGAAAAAGCTCGGCAGCGACGACCCGCACCGTATCGAGGATTATTTTATGTCGCGCATCGAGAAGATCCTGCACGACAACGGCAAGATACCTGCCGTATGGAACGAGGCGATAAACGGCGGTACCCTTTCGAAAACCTCGCGCGTATATGGCTGGGAGAATGTCAAGGCCTGCCTGAAAGCCACCTCCGAAGGGTTTCAGACGATCGTTATGCCCGGGGCATACTTCTATTTCGATATGCGCCAGTCGCCCGATGAACCCGGCCATAACTGGGCCGGCATATTCGATGCTGACAAATGCTACTCGTTCGACTTCGCCAAGGCCGGCTTTACCGAGGAGAACATGAAAAATGTAGCAGGCGTGCAAGGGGCTTTCTGGAGCGAGGCCTTCGTCTCGAACGGAGCCTTCACCACCGATTTCCTCGAATATCAGACCTATCCGCGCATCTGTGCGCTTTCGGAAATATGCTGGACACCCGAGGCTTTGCGCGATTCGACCGATTTCAAGGCCCGCATCGACGGCGATCACCGCAGCCGTATGGCGGCTATGAACATCCATTTCAGAATGCTCCCGCCGACAGTCGACTACGCTGACGGTGTAATTACCGCTGTGCCTCCTTCGGCCGGAGCGGAGATACGTTACACTGCCGACGGCCGAAGCGAACCGACAATCGATTCACCGCTCTATACCGCACCTGTCGAGGCTTCGCGTGCCGAGGCGATGCGCTACCGGTTCCGCGCATTTTACGCAACCGGCAGCAGCCGAAGCGTCTCGGCGATGCCCGAGGCCGACAGTACAGTGCGGCCCGCATTCCGTCTGCTGACTTCGTTCGAACAGAACCCCAAGAGCGGATTCGAACAGGTCGAAAGCTACAAGACCTTCTGCCGTACGACACGTACGTCGTTCTCCGGCGACTGGATTATGTATCTGTTCGAGCAGCCAGTGGAGTGCCGTTCGATGAACTTGACCGTCGGATTCCGCATATTGCCGGCCTACCTTTTCGTTACAGGTTATGCCGAGGTGAGCTACGACGGCCGCACTTTCGTCCGTGCAGGCGAACTGCACGACGGTGGCATCACGATCTATCCCGAGCCGGAACAGTCGATATATGCAGTCCGTTTGGTCTGCACGGAGGACACCAACGGCTACGGCACCGTATTTATCAATGCCCCGATAGTCAAGCCCCGCGAATAACTTGGCAAAGAACGAATAGATGTAGTGACAAGATTCAGCTTTTTTGAAAATGTGCCGGCATTGCGCGACGGCCGCTGGGGCTATCTCGATACCACTGGCAGCGAAGTGATTCCGCTGCGCTTCGACGACGCCTTCGGCTATGAAGACGAGGGTGTGGCGACGGTGCGTTTCGACGGCCGGCTGGCCCGTATCGAT
>CAYYUW010000117.1:0-2071 GCA_964474985.1 uncultured Alistipes sp.
CCCAGCGGTCGGATAGCGGGCCGCCCACCATTACGCCGATAAACGACGACACGGCAATGGAGATGGTAGCTAACGGGCCGGCAGCCTGCGGGGTGAGCCCCAGCGAATCGGCGAAGAGGGTCGGCAGCCAGTTTTTGGTCGCCCAGCCCGGCAGCGACGACGAGGCGAAGAAGAAGAGGATGGTCCAGAAGGCGATGTTCGAGAAGATCATCCCAAAACTCTGCAAAACGGACTCCTTGGCCACGGGTTTGCTTTCGGCCTTGTTTTTAGGCGTCTCGCTGCCCCGTTTCTCATGCAGCAGCACCACCAATACAACGGCATAGACCACGCCCACGATACCGAACCAGTGGAAGGTCTGCTGCCACGAGAAGGCGTGAGCCGCCGTAGCGCCAAAGCCGCCCAGCGCCTGCCCCATATAGAGACCGGTCATGTGGATGCCGATGGCCAGACTGCGCGACGACCCGGTGAAGTAGTCGGCGATAAGCGAAAGCCCGGCAGGGATGTACAGGGCCTCGCTGACGCCCATCAAGGCGCGCAGCCAAAAGATTTGGTCGTACGTCTGACAGTAGCCCATCAGGAAAGTCACTGTCGACCACACGCCGAGCGATCCGATGATCAGCCATTTGCGGCTCAACCGGTCGGCGACAGCTCCCGATATGGGGCTCATAGCGCCGTAGATCCAGAGAAAGATGGCCATCAACCGGCCGAAGTTGGCGGGATCGCGCAACGGTTCGATGGTCTGTCCGATAGACTCTTGCATTGTCGAGAGCATCTGACGATCCATGTAGTTAAGCAGTGCGACGACCCACAAGAGGCCGACCACCATCCAGGGATAGAACTTTTTCTGTTCGATAGACATAAAGCGGTAGAGTTATGTTTGTTTTCCTTTTCGGTTAAATGCAGTCAACCCGTACAATCACACAAAAATACGATTTTATTTGGAATTTTCAACTTTTCCGTTCGATTTTTTTGTCGTGCAGAGTCAACCAGCAAGTGCAAAACGGCAATCGACTGCGGCAGGCAGGACAACGGGTTAGCGGGGATAGTCCGTCAAAAAAGAAAGCGGATGTTGAAACTCCGTAGTATTTAGATCGGGTACGCTTCTGACTTGTCAAAAAAGCACCCCAAACAATGCCCTTATTGCAGCTTTTTAGATGTTTTTTGCGGCACAAAAGAGCGTTTTTTCAATGAAAAAAAGTAACTTTGCAGGCAAAATGCCATCTACGATGAAAACCGACTTTCTGGTTATCGGTTCCGGCGCCGCCGGAATGAGCTTCGCACTCAAGGCCGCACGCTACGGCCATGTGACCCTCGTCACCAAAGGTGAAATGGTCGAAGCCAACACCAATTACGCCCAAGGGGGCATCTGCTCGGTCACCTACGCACCCGACACCTTCGAAAAACATATCCACGACACCTTGGTCTGCGGCGCAGGCAAGTGTCGCGAAGATGCCGTCGACTTAGTCGTGCGCCGCGCTCCCGAGTTGATCCAAGACCTCATTGCCTGGGGCACCCGATTCGACAAAACCCCCGACGGCCGTTTCGAGCTTAACCGCGAGGGCGGGCACTCCGAACACCGCATCCTCCATCACGAAGACCTCACCGGCGCCGAAATTGAACGCGCCCTGATCGAGGCCGTGCGTCGCGACGCCAACATCACCGTCCTGGAGCACCACTTCGCCGTCGACCTCCTGACCCAGCACCATCTGGGCGAGTTCGTCACCCGTCACACCCGCGGGCTGACCTGCTTCGGCGCTTACGTGCTCGACCTCCAAACCCACGAGGTGAAGACCATGCTGGCCCGTTTCACCATCGTGGCCGCCGGCGGCTGCGGCAACATCTACGGCACTACCACCAACCCCGTCGTGGCTACCGGCGACGGCATCGCCATGTGTCACCGCGCCAAGGCCATCACCGAGAACATGCAGTTCATCCAGTTCCACCCCACGTCGCTCTACAACCCGGGCGAGCGCCCCTCGTTCCTGATCACCGAGGCCATGCGCGGTTTCGGCGCGATCCTGCGGCTGCAAACCGGCGAGGAGTTTATGGACAAGTACCACCCCATGAAGTC
>CAYYUW010000118.1:0-3629 GCA_964474985.1 uncultured Alistipes sp.
GCTCGATCCGACGCATCTGTCTATCGGACAGAAGGTTCTTGTTCGCAAGGATAGCAAGGGCTACAGCGACGAAAAGCGCACCATGTCCGATCTGCAGCAATACAAGGACGCCCTGAACAGTGTATCGACCGACTACAAATACCACGTCGTCGACCACGGCGAAACGCTCTATTCGCTCAGCCGCGAATACGGCATTTCGCAGGACAGTCTTATCGTCCTCAATTCCCTGACCGACGGGCTGAAGGCCGGCGTGATGATCCGTCTGCCGCTGAAGAAGGAGGTCACGACTCCCGTGAAGCCTGCCGAGACGCAGGAGCAGACTCTCGGCGAAAATGTGGAGATAAGCGCAAGTTCTGATTCCCGTCGGGCCGACATCGCACTTCTGCTGCCGCTGCGCGTCGCTGGAGCCGCCAACAGAAATTACCTCGATTTTTATCAGGGCTTTCTGCTGGGACTGGCCGACCTGAAGGCGGAGGGGTTGTCATTCAACCTCGATCTGTACAACACGGCTCGCTCCGAAAGCGAAGTCGAGAACATCATATCGTCCAAGGCATTGGATGATATCGACCTTATAGTTGGTCCGGTTTACGACAACGAACTTACAGCTGTGCTCCCGTATGCCAAACTCAATCGTATAGCGGTGGTTTCGCCTTTGGCCGCAACGGACGAACTGCATTCGCCCGTGCTGTTCGGTATGGCTCCGCTCGATAACTCGAAGGTGGCGAAGATGAGCAGGCTATTCTCACCCGAGGACAATATAGTGCTCGTCTACGGCTCCTCGACCGACACCGAACTCGAACGCGAGGTGAAGGAGGCGCTCGGACAGATCCGCTACACGGTATTCCGCTATCAGGATGCGGGATCGGTTCCGTCGTCGCTGTTCCGCAGCAACGGCCGTAACGTGTACGTCGTACTGGCACAGAACGAATTGGAGGTCGACAAGATACTGGCCGCACTCAGCTCGGCACACAACAACCTCGTAAGCCGCAGCCAGCTGCTCGCAGCTTCGGTGAATGTCGTAGGCTCATCGCGATGGAACAGATTCAACAATATCGACCGCAACCTCTTTTTCAAGATGGGCGTTTGCTACTTGTCGTCGTACATGGCCAAGCGCGGCGACGGTGTAATCGACCGCTTCGACAGCCGCTATGTGGAGGCATTCCAGTCGCTGCCCTCTATGTATGCGTATCGCGGATACGATGCCGCCATAATCTTCGGCCGTGCGGCAGTGTCGCACGACGGAGTGGTGGGCTACGTGGAGTCGGCGGCGCATACGCCCCTGCAGACGACTTACCGCTTCTCACAGGCACAGCAAGGCGACACCTATACCAATACGGAGTGGTCGATAATAAGATACAATACCGATTATACAATAACTGGAGAATAATTTATAAAACCAATGAAGAAACTGATTTTGACAGCTGCGGTACTGTTGTCAACCGTGGCGTTATGCAATGCGAAAGGCCCTGTCAAAGGCAGTGGCGTAGCCAAAAACGATGCACGTACGGTTGATTCGTATACAAGCATCAATGTAGCGAACGGCATCGCTCTGAACTTCTCGAAGGAACAGTTGTCGGGCGTTGTGGTCAGTGCCGACGATAATCTGCTGGATTACATCGAGACCCAAGTCATCGGCGGAGAGTTAGTTATCCGTTTCAAGACAGGCGAGGATATCAAGACCAAGACTGATCCCGTGGTGACAGTTCCGCAAAGTGTCTCGTTGTCGGCTCTCACCGTCGCAGCAGGCTGCAAAGTGATGGGCAAGGAACAGTTTGAGACCAATAGCCTTAGAATCAGAGCTATGGGCAATGCCCAGTTCGACCTGAAAATCGATATCAAGCAGACGCTTCAGCTGGAGCTGACCGGCGGTGCCAAGTGCGAACTGGACGGCAGCGCCTCCGAGCTTAATCTGGTAATGCAGGGCGGTTCGAAGTTCGATGGCTACGACCTCAAGACCAAGAATGTCGTTTGCGAACTTGCCGGCGGCAGCAACGCGAAAATTACCTGCAACGGACATCTCGACATCAACGAGCTTTCGGGCAACAGCGACCTGAATTTCAAGGGCAACTGCGAAATAGGCAAGGTGGTAATGAAAAGCGGTTCAACGCTCAGCTGCAAGTAAACGCATAGATTACCTGACGCAACGGTACAATCGCCATAGCGGTTGTACCGTTTTTGTATGCTGACCGCAGCGGCCGGTTTATAAGTCTAATACCTGCTGCACTGTGAGCGAGGTATAGTCGTCGACAACGAGGCGGACGCCGTTTTGCCGTGCAAGTTCCGAGCGGTCGCAGGTGGTGGTTATCGCTATGACGGGCATACCGGCCGCCTCGGCCGAACGGATGCCGTTCAACGAGTCTTCAAAGACAACGCATTGCGATGCCGGCAGCCCGAGACGTTCAGCCGCGCGCAGATATATCTCAGGATCGGGCTTGCAGTGCGTGACATCGTCACCGCTGACCACGGCCGCGAAGCAATCGGCGATACAGCACCTCTCGAGTACGAAATCGACATTGGCGCGTGGTCCGGACGATCCTACGGCACAGACAATTCCACGGCTGCACAGATCGCGCAGCAGCTCGGTCAGGCCGGCGATAGGGTGTATTTCGGGTGCATATATCTGACGATACAGAGCCTCTTTTTCATCGGCCAAAGCCGCCAAGCCGTATTCTTCGACGACCTCGCGGCCGACTATGGCCGGCATTATTTCATCATTGCCGCGCCCGAACAGGGGAATGAACTGTTCGGCCGTCAGAGGCACCGAATGCCGTGCGGCAAACTCCATAAATGCACGCAGATGCGCCGCGGAGTTATCCACCAGCACACCGTCCATATCGAATATTACGCCTGTTATCATAATAGTGGTTTTATGCGCGGGCAAAGGTATGTATTTTCGATAAGAAAAAGTTATCTTTGCAGGAAAATTGGGAATTATGGGCAACATTCCGAACAATATACCGGAGAAGACTATTGAGCGCCTGAGCGAGTACCGGCGCACGCTGCTCTCGTGTCACAAGCAGGGCATTACGCATATTTTTTCGCACGTTCTTGCGGGCATTCACGGCATTACGGCTGTGCAGGTACGCCGCGACCTGATGTTGATCGGATTTTCGAGCGATACGAAAAAGGGTTACGACGTCAAGGTGCTGATCGACTTCATATCGTCGATCCTCGACAGCGAATCCACGATGAATATCGGCGTCATCGGTATGGGCCACCTCGGTCAGGCCATAACCAAATACTTCAACAGCAAAGGGTTGAAACTGAAGATTACCGCTGCATTTGACATCGATCCGCAGAAGGTCGGCCACTCGATCGACGACATTCCGGTATACAATATGGAGGAGTTCGAGAGCAGGGTCGGGGAGTTGGGTATAAACATAATCATACTTTCGTCGCCGACCCGAGCCGCTTCGGAATTGGTGGTGCCGATCATAAATGCCGGTATCAAGGGTGTTCTGAACTTCACCTCCAAGCCGCTCAATTTCCCGCGAGGCATAGTGGTCGAAAACTACGACATAACCACACTGCTCGAGAAGGTGGCCTATTTTGTGAAGGAGAACGAGGAAAACGACATCTGATGAGAGTACTGTACGGATTCGACGAACTGCCGCAGTTCCGCTCTGCCG
>CAYYUW010000119.1:0-2412 GCA_964474985.1 uncultured Alistipes sp.
CCGCTCGTCGCGTTCCTCCGAAGGCTTCGACCCGCGTTCTCAGCATATTATAAATGACAAAACGGGGTGCGTGAGCAACCCGCGCGCCCGCCCCAAGGGGGGGGGCAGGGCGGGCGCGAGTATTAGCGGCGAAGATTTCCAGCGACAAGTTGCGGCTTCTTCAGAAGCCGCGCGGGCCGAAGCCTCGCCCAGCGAGGCCCGCTCGTCGCGGACCCCGCAGGCTTCGACCCGCTCGTCGTAACCACAATTGCCGCAAAACCTGTCGCAGCAAAGTTGCGGCCCGAATGGGCCGCGCGAGCCGCAGACTGTGCCTCGCAGCTTAGCACCTTATATAATAATGCTGTCTCCGGCCTGCCGGCCGCTGCCCCAGCACTGACTCCAGCACCCCCCCCCGCCGCAGCCCGCCGCCACTCCGGCAGCCCCGACATCCCGCCGCGCAACCTGTCGGGCGGCTATCGTATCGAGTTCATGCGGATGCTGGCCTTGACGAGAGCCAAGGCGCGGATACGGCTCATGGGGACGTCCTTGTCGGCGTGGTGGGGGTTCTGGCTGACCAAGCGGACGTATCCGTCGCGATCGGATTTTTGGATATACTTGACGGTGATGTACTCTTCGCCCTCGAGGTCGAGCGACAGCAGGTACATATCGCCCCAAAAAATGTCGTCGAGGTCGTTGAGCTGTTTGTACAGGACGATGTCGCCGCTTTTGAGCAGCGGGTACATACTGTCGCCGGCCACGTATATCGCGCCGTCGCATTTGGGCAGATTGGGGATATGGATATAGTTTATGGGCTTGTTGGAGTTGTTGTCGGAGAACAGCGGCACGAGTCCGGCAGTACCCTCGATGCTGTACAGCGGCACGCTCTGCATCGGCAGGGTGTTGTCGGTGCGGTGCAGAAACGAGGTGTAATCGGGCTGGGCGTTGAACATCTCGCCGCGGCCGGTTTCGAGCCACTCGGGATTGACGTTCAATTCTTGAACAAGTATGTTCTTGTTGCGCTCCGAAAGCCCCGTCTTGCCGGTCTCGATCATCGATAAGGCACTCTTGCCTATTCCTAACTTCTGAGCCAGAACGCCTTGCGTCAGCCCTAACTCCTTGCGGACAAGTCTCAGTCGCGATTCCATATTCGGCTTATAATTATTTCTTATAAAAAATTTAACCCCGAGAGAGAATAAAATTCAATTATTGAACTTATCTTTGTACTGCAAAAATAGGTAATTCCTTTGAAACTACCAACAAAAAAAGCAGAAATCGGATTCAAGTAATGAACTTTAACATATTTATTCTATGCTGAACATTGAACCTCGCACCTACAGCCTCGTGGCCGAACGACTGCACGACGCCATCGGCAGCGCGGACTTCTACTCCGGAACGATCGCCGTTTCGGACGCCGAGTTCGACTACCAGCTGCAGGCTACGCTGATAGTCTACCGGCACGGCGACGAGTCGAACAGCTCGAGACGTCCCATAACCGATTTGGTGCCGGTGTGGTGGGAGTTCCACTCCTCGGACACCGACGGCGAGCGTCTCAACGATTTCGACTTCGCACTGCTGCGCGCAGAAATGATCGAGTAGACTCCCGAATTCGGTTTCGGGCACCCGACCCGCCTCGGGAGGACGCTCCCGCCCGAAACCCCGACGACCGCACCCCGATACGCCCGCCGAAGGACGCTTCATCGATTGGGGATGCGGTCGCCGCTCGTTCTGACACTACAGCCCGAAGTCGGCGGCGGAGGCCCGCTCGTCGCGTTCCTCCGAAGGCTTCGACCCGCGTTCTCTGCATATTATATATGACAAAACGGGTTGCGTGAGCAACCCGCGCGCCCGCCCCAAGGGGGGCAGGGCGGGCGCGAGTATTAGCGGCGAAGATTTCCAGCGACAAGTTGCGGTTCTTTAGAACCGCGCGAGCCGCAGCCTCCGGCTGGCGGAGGCTCGCTATGGCTCACCTCCGCAGGCTGCGGCTCGCATCTTCGCAACCATAATTGTCGCAAAACCTGTCGCAGCAAAGTTGCGGCCCAACGGGCCGCGCGGGCCGAAGCCGCGCCCAGCGAGGCCCGCTCGTCGCGGACCCCGCAGGCTTCGACCCACCTTCGTAACCACAATTGTCGCAAACCCTATCGCAGCAAAGTTGCGGCCCAACGGGTCGCGCGGGCCGAAGCCTCGCCCAGCGTGCCCCACAGGCTTCAGTCTGCACCCCACCCGCAACGTAATGGATATGGCAAAACTCGCATCTTTGCAACGAAAAATGCCGGCAAACGGCAAGCAGACTTGTATTTGCCTTTGCTTGTCAGTATCTTTGTGAAAGTAAAAAAACGATTTGATATGTATAGTAAACGTACTGTAGGACGCTGGGTGGCGGCGGTGAGGCCGTGGTCGTTCCCTGCATCGATTATGCCCGTGGCGGTGACTTTG
>CAYYUW010000120.1:0-5314 GCA_964474985.1 uncultured Alistipes sp.
GACCTCGCCGTGCAGTACCGTTCCGAAAAGGTGATTATGGTGTCGACCGACAAGGCTGTGAACCCGACCAATATTATGGGTGCATCGAAACGGCTGGCCGAGATCTACTGCCAGTCGCTCGGGCTTGCGGTTGCCGCCGGCAAGGTCGAGGGAACCACGCAATTCATCACCACACGTTTCGGCAATGTACTCGGATCGAACGGCTCGGTCATTCCGCGTTTCCGCGAGCAGATCGAAAACGGCGGTCCTGTGACGGTGACGCATCCCGACATAGTCCGCTACTTTATGACTATTCCCGAGGCCTGCCGGCTGGTAATGGAGGCGGCAACGCTCGGCCACGGCAACGAGATATTCGTGTTCGATATGGGCGAGCCTATGCGTATAGCCGATTTGGCCAAGCGTATGATCGCATTGGCTGGACTGAAGGGGGGGGGTAAAGACATAGAAATCAAGTATACAGGTCTGCGCCCGGGCGAAAAACTCTACGAGGAGCTGCTCTCCTCGAAAGAGGACACGCTGCCCACCTCGAATGACAAGATACGCATCGCTCAGGTGCGGCAGTACGACTACGCCGGTATCGTCGAAAAGTTCGACGAGCTTACGCAGAAGGCTGTCGATGCGGATATTCCAGCCACGGTGCGCCTTATGAAGTGCATCGTACCGGAATACAAGAGTCAGAACTCGCGATTCAAAGTCTACGACGAGCCTCAAGACCAAAGCGCGGCCGCGGATGCGCACGGAGCGCAAAAGTAGAAAAGCAACAAGGACTGCGGTGCTGCTGCGGTCCGAAAAGACAGGATATATGAAGATAGCTATTGTAGGTACTGGATATGTGGGGCTTGTCTCGGGGGCTTGCTTCGCCGAAATGGGCGCCGATGTCACTTGCGTCGATGTCGACGAGCGCAAGATAAATATGCTCCGCAAAGGACGCATACCCATTTACGAACCCGGTCTCGACGATCTGGTCTCGCGCAACTGCTCAGGAGGCCGTCTCCACTTCACCACGGATCTCGGCGAGTGTTTGGACGACGTGGAGATCGTCTTCAGCGCCGTCGGCACCCCTCCCGACGAAGACGGCAGCGCCGACCTGCGCTATGTACTCGAAGTGGCCCGCACGTTCGGCCGCAAGATCAACAAATATACACTGCTCGTAACCAAGAGCACCGTGCCGGTAGGTACGGCCCGCAAGGTCAAGGCGGCGATAGCCGAGGAGCTGGCCGCCCGCGGCGCGGACATACCGTTCGACGTGGCATCGAATCCCGAATTTCTGAAGGAGGGCGACGCCATAGACGACTTTATGAAGCCCGACCGCGTAGTGGTAGGTGTTGAGAGCGAACGAGCCAAAGAGTTGATGGAAAGGCTGTACAAGCCATTTATGATGAACAACTACCGCATGATATTCACCGATGTGGCATCGGCCGAGATGATCAAGTACGCCGCCAACTCGATGCTGGCGACGCGCATATCGTTTATGAACGATATCGCCAACCTGTGCGAGATCGTCGGGGCCGACGTGAATATGGTGCGCAAGGGCATTGGTGCCGATGCACGCATCGGTTCCAAATTTCTCTACCCGGGCTGCGGCTACGGTGGCTCCTGCTTTCCCAAGGATATCAAGGCCCTGATCCGCACCGCTTCGCAGAACGGCTACCGCATGCAGGTCCTCGAAGCTGTCGAGGCAGTGAACGAACGGCAGAAAGGCATCCTGTTCGACAAGTTCGTCCGCTGCTGCAACGGCGATACGGCAGGCCGCCGCGTGGCTATGTGGGGTCTGTCGTTCAAGCCCGAGACCGACGATATGCGCGAGGCGCCCTCGTTGGTGCTCATCGAGCGGCTGCTCGAGGCCGGCTGCACCGTCAGCGCATACGACCCTGTCGCTATGGGTGAAGCGCGCCGGCGTTTAGGCGACCGTATCGAGTACTGCAACGATATGTACGAGGCTCTGACCGGCGCCGACGCCCTGATGATCGTGACCGAATGGAAGCAGTTCCGGCTGCCCAACTGGAATACCGTGGCACGGCTTATGAACGGACACGCAGTGATCGACGGACGAAACATATACGATCGGCGCGAAGTCGAAGCGGCCGGATTGGAGTATTTCCGTATAGGATAAAATCGAATGGCTATGAAAGTATTGGTTACCGGCGCGGCCGGTTTCATCGGATATCATCTCGCGCGGCGGTTAGCCGAACAGGGCGACGAGGTCGTCGGCATCGACTCGATCAACGACTACTACGATCCGAGAATGAAGTTCGGACGTCTGGCCGAGTCCGGCATCGCCGAGGCGGATGTCGAATACGGTGTTGCCGTCCGCAGCAGCCGCTACGGCAACTACCGCTTCATACGGCTGCAGCTGGAGGATCGCGATGCGATGCAGCGCCTCTTCGCCGAAGAGAAGTTCGATGTGGCGGTGAACCTCGCCGCACAGGCCGGCGTGCGCTACTCGATCGAGAATCCGTACGCCTATATCGACAGCAACATCGTCGGTTTCATAAACCTGCTGGAGTGCTGCCGTCACTGGCCGGTGCGTCATCTGGTCTACGCCTCGTCGAGCAGCGTCTACGGCCAGAACGCCAAGGTGCCCTTCAGCGAGGACGACCGTGTGGATACACCGGTAAGTCTCTATGCCGCAACCAAAAAAGCGAACGAGCTTATGGCATACACCTACGCCAAGCTGTACGGCATCCCCGCCACCGGATTGCGTTTCTTCACGGTCTACGGTCCGTGGGGACGCCCTGATATGGCTCCGATGCTTTTCGCCGACGCCATATCGCACGGCCGTCCGATCAAGGTGTTCAACGGAGGCGACCTCTCGCGCGACTTCACCTATATCGACGACATCATCGAGGGGGTTATGCGAGTGACAGGCGGTGCGGCTCCGGCGGGCGACGTGCCATACAAAATATACAACATAGGGTGCTCCGAACCGGTGCGGCTGATGGACTTCATCGGCACTATGGAGGAGGCGCTCGGCACCAAGGCCGAGAAGATTATGCTGCCGATGCAGGCCGGCGACGTATACAGGACATACGCCGACACGTCGCACATGGAGCAGGATTACGGATACCGTCCTGCAACCTCGCTGCGCGAAGGCATCGGCAAATTCATCGAGTGGTACCGGAGTGACAACCCGTTAAAATAGAAAAGGAGGCCGATATGAAAATCGTGGACTGCACGCTGCGCGACGGCGGCTATTATACCGACTGGGATTTCGACCGGCAGACGGTCGACACATACATCGCGGCAATGAATACGCTGCCGGTGGATACCATAGAGGTAGGCTACCGCTCGCTGCCGTCGAAAAACTATATGGGCAAATACGGCTATTCGCCCCGATTCGAGATGGAGACGCTCAGGCGCCTCTCGACAAAGAAAATCGCCGTGATGTTCAACGAGAAAGATATTCGCGTCGAGCACCTCGGCACGGTGCTCGATCCCGTATGCGACTGCATCGACACGGTGCGTATGGCCGTCGCGCCGGAAAATATGGCACGGGCCATACAGTTGGGACGCGCAGTTGCACAACGCGGCGTGGAGGTAGCCGTCAACGTAATGTATATGTCGCAATGGCGGCAGATGCCCGACTTTTTGGAGCTGCTGCCCGAGCTGGACGGCTGGGCGGGCTGCTTCAATATGGTCGATTCGTTCGGCGGAGCGACACCCGACGACGTGCGCGAAATATACTCGACGGTACGCAAACGCACCTCGGTGCCGATCGGATTCCACGGTCACAACAATCTGGAGCTGGCATTGATAAACACCCTCACGGCAATCGACTGCGGCGTCGATTCGGTAGATGCCACCGTGCTCGGAATGGGTCGCGGCGCGGGCAACCTGAAGCTCGAGCTGCTGCTGACATTCCTCAACAAGTCGGGCTTGGAGGTCGATTTCAACGTGCTGGGCAATGTGGTGAGCCGTTTTTCTGAGCTGCAGAAGCGCTACGGCTGGGGCACCGGCCTGCCCTATATGCTTTCGGGAGCCAACTCGCTGCCGCAGAAGGAGGTTATGGCTTGGGTAAGCAACCGTTTGCTGTCGCTCAACAGCATCGTGCGCGCATTGGAAAACAAGAAACTGCATATTGTCGACAACGACAAGTTCCCGATCTACGAGGCTGTGCCGTCGGAACGTGTGCTCATCGTCGGCGGAGGAGACAAGACCGTCGAGCATATCGAGGCCATACGCACGATGCTCAAGGCCGACCCGACGATTACGGTCATCCACTCCTCGTCGCGCAACGCATCGCTGTTCAAGGAATTGGACAATCCCCAGCTGTTTTGTTTAGTGGGCGACGAGGGACACCGGTTGGAGCGCGTGTTCGAAGGATTGGGCGACTTCCGCGGCATCTGCCTCCTGCCGCCCTATCCGCGCAAGATGGGCACCGACGTGCCTGCCTCGGTCAGCGGCAGGACCTTCGAGCTTGCCGCGGTGGCATTCACCGACCGCTACGGCGACTCCTGCACGGCTATGGCGCTGCAGGCTGCGCTCGAGATGCACGCCCGCACCGTAATGGTGGCAGGCTACGACGGCTACACGGATATGGTTCTCACTCAGCGCGAACGCGATCTGACAACCGAGAACGAATATATCCTCGCCGCCTTCGGCCGCGCCTTCGACGGAGAGTTCTGCTCGCTCACGCCGACAATATACAACTCTTTGAGTGTCGATTCGATATACCACCGGATATGAAACCGCAAACAGCATTTTTCCTGCCGGCACGCAAGGGCAGCCAGCGGGTAAAGAACAAGAATACGCGCCCGTTCGCCGGCATCGAAGGCGGACTGCTGGCCAATAAGCTGCAACAGTTGACGGCAACCGAACGCATCGACGAAATCGTACTCTCGACCAACGACGAGGAGTGTCTGCGCATCGGCGAAAGCTATGCCGCACAATGCGGGAAGCTGCGTGTCGTGCGCCGTCCCGACAGCCTGTGCCTCGACACGACCAATCTGCAGGATCTCATCCGCTACGTTCCCACGGTGACCGAGGCCGAGCATATCCTTTGGGGCCACGTCACCACCCCCTTGGCCGGAGCTGCCGAGTACGACGCCGCCGTCGAGGACTATTTCGCATCGCTCGAGGCGGGATTCGATTCGCTGGTCGGCGTTACGGAGTTGAAGAATTTCCTGCTCGATGCCGACGGCCGGTTAGTGAACAACACTACCCCGCTGCCGTGGCCGCGCACACAGGACCTCGCACCGCTGTATGAAATAAACCACACCGTTTTCTTGGCGCCGCGTGCAGTTTACATCGAGCAGCAAAACCGCCTCGGCCGACATCCCAAGCTCCACGTAATGGACAAGATCAGCTCGATGGA
>CAYYUW010000121.1:0-2406 GCA_964474985.1 uncultured Alistipes sp.
GAGCCGGAAACGGCGTGTTCCGACGAGAATACGAGTTTTTCTTCGACGCGGCTTTCGACGGGCGAAGCAGGCATTTCGTCGACCGGATCTTCGGAGCAGGCCCCCAAAAGGAGCAACAACGAGAGCGCCCCGACTTTTTCCAGAAATTTTCTCCTGAACATAGCAAAAAAAATAGTTTTGGATTGAATAACGCAAATACGATTCCTATACTACATAACCCGACACAACATTTTGCGTCGTGTCGGGTCATGTGAATATTTAGAACCTCAGGTTGCACCTACTCCATAAGCGAACGGGCGGCCGCTCCGTTGATATTGGCCTCGCGGTTCAGCTTTTTGGGCAGGGGTTCGCACTTGGCGGTCTTCACCGAAAGCGTGCGGCTGCCTTCACGGGCAGGGGTCTCGCGTACAGCCACCGACTGCGCCGAAGCGAAGTTGTTGCGAACGGCAATGCTCTTGCGGGGAAGTGCCGGAACGCGTACGCTGCTGAACGGTGCATCGATCGGACGAACGGCCATCGGTTTAACCGAAGCCTGGGCGGCAGATGCTTGGAGAGCGATGGTGGTATTTGCGGGCTCGAAGTAGCCATGATACCCGACTAATGAGGAATCCGACATCTTAAATACCGCTACGGCAAAAGTAACATCAATAGCGGAGATCTCTTTCGTATTCGGATCTACCGAGAATACGCAGGGATCAGCCCCGGCACTCTGGTCAGACGCAAAAGAGAAGAGTCCATAACCCATTGTTTTGTTCGTGTCGTAATAGCCATACAATGCACCGAACTGATTGCCATATTCTTCTTCATAACCGACCTCAAGGCCATTGAGCGTAAGCTTCGAAGTCGTGGCATCGTAAGCTGCGTGCCATGAAGAACCGTTATCAATACCCAAGTTTTTAACGGTGAACTCCGTTTCGCTGCCTGCGGTAGGATTCACCTCGAAAACATTTTCATATACCACGGGGTCACCTTCTTGCTGCGGAATCGTACAATTCATGTAGTACTTGCCGATCTTCAACTCGCCGGCATAGGGCATCGCTTCGGTCTCGAACGGATTGGATTCGACGATGACCTTTTCACCGTAAATGTTTTCAGCCTCGATTACCATCGTAAAGGAGGTTGCGGCAGGCAAATTGATCGAGATGTTCGAAAAGCCTCCCTCGTTGATTTGGGCGATTTGATCCGCCGAGAGTGCACTGCCGTACTGGTCCATCAAAGCCTGCAAGTCCGCAATACCCTGACCGGCCATCTCACCGTTCTTCACCGCCTCGATCAACGCTGTTTGATTAAAGTAACGTTTCGCGCTCTTGATGTCGGCACCGGTAATTTTCCAGTAGATCGAAGAATATTCGGGACATTGGTCGGCATACTGGGGTGCGTTTTCGCTCACCTTGCCCAACATAACCTCAACCTCGCAGGGATGATCACCCGCATCACCGACGCCGGGGAAGAAGAACTGACAAACCACAGCGGAAGCGGCCAGATAGGCCTCGTTCTTGTCCTGGGGAACGGCAACCAGCGTATAAATGCCCGGAGTCAGGTCGGCAGCGATGGAGACTTTGCCCGCACCAACCTCGAAGTCTTCGACCTTTGCGGCATTTGCATCCGTACCGTCGACGATACCGGCGATATACTCATCGGGGGTAGCTGTCACGTCGCCGCTGACGAACGTGTAGCCGATACCCGTTACATCGGCACCATAGGTGAAATCAATTACGGGTTTGGCCGTCTGATTGTCGGCTTCCACCTGCATACCGGCATACGCTGCCTCCAGCGAATAGTCCACTGCCTCGTAACCCGGCAGGATAATGCGGAACAAGCCATTTTTATTCGCAGCCATTCCTCCTTTCAAACAAAACAAGGCAAGACCATTCGCAGGGAATGTAATGATTCCATCGACCAAAGTACCAACGCCAGACGCTTGTGTTGCGATTTCATAAGGCCCGTAACTGGGATCGATATCTACGAGACCGGTTTGCTGACGAGGGAAAAACACCTTGTTCGGATCGGAACAATTAAGCGTAATGTTGGTCGGCACGTACGTGAAGTAAGCCCCCTCGATTTGCTCCTGCGTTCCACCGAAATACTCCGTCAGATAGTTCCAACCGAACATATCCTCAATCATGTAGATGCCTTCGCGGCTTTTGTGCTTGTGAATCGTCACGTCGATTTCCGGACCCGTTGAACCATACATTGCGGACATCCAGTCGTCACGGAATTTACCGATGCCCAACTTCTCCCAAGGCCACGGAATGATCGTAACGCCGATCTGCGAACGGCCGTAAGAGGTGACATTCTCATCGTTGATCATCAGGTTGATAGGATACTCCGTACCGTCTTGGAGTGCCGTGCGGTCGAACGAGATAACCAAATCCACAGCATTCTCACCGGCAGCAAACGTCACCG
>CAYYUW010000122.1:0-14823 GCA_964474985.1 uncultured Alistipes sp.
CGACGACCGGCCGATCGAAGTGAAGCAGCTGCCTGCCAAGGCGCAGACCTTCATCTCGCAGCACTTCTCGGCTGACCGCGTATCGTATGCCAAAATGGAACGCGAACTGTTCGACGCCAAATACGAGGTGATCATGGTGAGCGGCACGAAAATCGAGTTCGGCCGCAGCGGCGAGTGGACAGAGGTCTCGACGCGCTATGCGGCCGTGCCCGACGCCATTGTCCCCCGACCGATCGCTCAGTTCGTTGCCGAGCGGCATCCCAACGCCAAGATAATCAAGATTGAGCGAGACAAACGCGAGTGGGAGGTCAAATTAGGCGACGGTATGACGCTCACGTTCAATTCGCGGTTCGAGTTCACCGACTGGGACGACTAATGCAGCCGAAAGGTATTTGCAAACAAATGACGGCCTTCAATCTGAAGACCGTCATTTTCATTTTCGGCCGAAGCCGCTGCTACAGTTCCGTCATCATACGCTGCCAGCGCAGGTAGCCGGCCACGGCCAAAATAGTGTACAGACCGTAAAGACTTGCCGTCAAGGGTATACCCTTGTAAATGTACAGTCCGCAGCTGATAGCGTCCACTGCGAGCCACAGCAGCCACTGCTCGATCTTCTTGCGCGACAGCATCCACAGCGCCACGACGCTCAGGGCGGTGGTCAGGCTGTCGAGCACCGGCACCGTACTGTCGGTAAAGTAGAGGAGCAGCAGATATATGGCGCCCCACAGTGCAAGCGATGCCGCAGCAAGCGGTGCGATCCACTGCCGTGGAGTTCGTGCGATGCTTAGCTGCGGCCGCTTGCGACCCGTTCCGCGCAGCCATACCGTCCAGCCGTAGATACCGGCCAGCACGTAGTAGACGTTCATCGCCATATCGGCGTAAAGTCCCGAGCGGTAATACAGTATGCCGTGTACGACGGGCATAATGATGCTGACTGCCCAAAGCCATATATTGGCCTTGTATTCGAGCCACAGGTACAGCAGTCCGAGCACGATGCCCGCCAGCTGCAGAACGAGTTTCCAATCCATAGTGCGTTAGAATTTTACGGTTACGTTGGCAAGCACGTTCGTAGGTGCCTGCGGGAAGTAGTAGGCCACGTCGTACTGTCCGTCTTTGTCGGCCTCGGAGTATCCGTAGCCGTTGTTGCAGTACTTGGCGTTGAAAAGGTTGTATACGGCCAGTCCTAACCGCACCGTGCCCGAGCGCTTGGTGCGGAAGGTGTAGCCGAGATTAAGATTTGTCACGCAGTAGGCGTCGAGCTTCATGTCGGGGTTCTTGTAGTTGGTGAAATACTGGTCGCTGACATAGTTGGTATGCACAGTCGCCTCGAAGCCCGCAGCGTGGAAGTCGAACAGCACTCCGGCAATGACGTTGGGAGAGTAGGAGATCACCGTGGTGCCCATCGGCGTGTAGTCGTAGTCGTAGAAGTTGCGGTCGCTATCCCACTTGTCGTAGTTGACCACGCGGTTTACGTAGTTCTCGATACGGTTCTGGCTGAAGGTGGCGTGGCCGCTCAGGGTGAACCAGCGCAGCGGCCTGACAGTGGCCGTCAACTCTATGCCTCGGCGGTAGCTCTTGGGCACGTTGGTGTAGAGGGCGTCGTAAGCCTCGTTGATCTGGCCGGTCTGGACTAACTGGTTGTCATAGTCCATATAGTAGAGGTTCAAGCCTCCGGTGAAGTAGCGGCTGCGAAATTCGTAGCTGACCTCGTAGTCGTACAGCTTCTCGGCCGAGGGGAAGACATCGCGGAAACGGTCGGTGAAGTCGCTGCGTGTAGGCTCCTTTTGGGCTATCGAGAACGATGCGCCGAAAATGTGGTGGCTGCCGAGCTGGTACCGTACGCCCACTTTGGGGTTGAAGAAGTGGTACTGTTTGTCCACGTCAATGACCTGCATACCGTTGATAGCGTCGTCGTAGTTGTCGTTTACGCCCCAAGCGCGGTAGTCGACATAGCGGTACTGCAAGTCGGCGAACAGGTTCAGCCCCTTGGCCGCATTCCAGTCGGCTTTGACGAAGATGTTGGCATCCTGCTTGTTCACATCGTTGTCATACCAGTGCATACCGGCCTTGAAACCTGCCGGCTCGTCCTGCACCCAGTCCAGCTCGCCCCAGTGCGGGCAGGAGTAGTAGCTCCACGAGCCGCCGAAAAGCAGCGACAGCCGCTGTGTACTGTATGCCGCCGTGGCATTCAGACCGCCGAAGTGATTTAGCATCATCTTCTTTCGAATAAGGTCCTTGCGTATCTTGCTGCCGCTCGGATCGTATGCGTGCTCCTTGTCGAAACCGTTGTCGAGCAGTTTGGCGTCGTCCTTGTACTGCTTGTAGTAGCCGTCGCCGTAGGTGTAGTGCGCGGTCAGGTTCATCTGCCAGCGATCGTTGAAGCGGTGGTTAAACAACAGCTGGTTGTTGATCTGAAGATAGTTGTCGGTGTGGTCGTCGTAGTAGTTGACGTGCGAACCGTCGCTCAGCACGAACGGACCGTCCGAAGTGTAATACTGCCCTTCGGTGTGGTAGCGCCGGCCGTACAGCTCCATATCCTCCTTCGTAACGCCGGTATAGGTCAGGTAAGTCTTGGCCTTGCCGCCGAATGAGATGAACTTCAGCATAGACTTGCCGCCGTAGTAGGCGCCTTGGAACATATACGACTGGAGATCGGTGGCACCGCGGTCGACATATCCGTTGGAGCCGATATGCGTCAGACGGGCATCGACGAGCCAGTGGCCTCCCATAAGTCCCGAACCGATATGTACGGCTTGCTTGTTGGTGTTGTACGATCCGTAGGAGAGCGATACATCGCCGCCGAAATCGGTCGCCAGCGGAGAGGTGGTCATATTGACAGCGCCGCCGAATGCGCCGGTGCCGTTCGTTGAGGTCCCCGCACCGCGCTGAACCTGAACCGTACCTACCGCCGAGATGAAGTCGGGCGTGTCGTACCAGTACATAGCGTGCGAGTCGGGATTGTTCAGCGGTACGCCGTTGGCCGTTACGTTGAGGCGCGTGGCGTCGGTTCCGCGCATACGCATCGATACGGATCCGATGCCGATGCCGGTTTCGGACGTGGCGATCATCGACGGCGTCAGCGCCAGCAGAAACGGAATGTCCTGCCCGTAGTTGTTGCGCTCGATCTGCTCGCGGGAAATGTCGGTATAGGCTACCGGAGTAGTGGGCTTGGCGCGCGTGGCTACCACTTCGATCTGTTGCAGTTCGTACATGCGAACCGAATCTTCGGCGACCTGCTGCGCCCAAACCGTCGGGGCAGCTAACGTCGCCAGCAATAATGAAATCCTTTTCATCATTAAACCTTTTGAACGTTAATATGAAAAGGGGCTTGTTTTGTGTAGATTATTCATCCCGGTCTCGGCATTACCCGTCTCCGGTTCAATGGGTATAATCTCAGCCCTTGTATTTAAGGCACCCCTTTGTTGTCGCGACAAAAGTAGTCATTTTAATCCGAAATCCAACACCCCGACCGCCGAATTTTTCGAAGTGGCACCGCCCGCCTGTCCTGCACTGCCCGAAGAAACCGCAATTTGAATAGCGACAGTTGTCGCCGCAAAGTTGCGGGTCGAAGCCTGCGAAGGTGAGCGATGGCGAGCCTTCGCCGCCGGAGGCTGCGGCTCGCGCGGTTCTAAAGAACCGCAACTTAATTGCATTAAATGTTCGCCGCAAAGTTGCGGGATTTCGTCGGCTTCGCCCCGCGCGGCGGTAATGTTCGGCACTGTTTTTGAACGCACGAGGGCGCAAGATCATAAAAATATTATTGCTATGAAAAAGTACCGTTGCACAGTGTGCGATTATATTTACGATCCGGCCGTGGGCGATCCCGATTCGGGCATCGAGGCCGGCACGCCGTTCGAGAAGCTGCCTGACGACTGGGTATGTCCGCTTTGCGGCGAATCCAAATCGGCATTCGAGCCGGTGGAGTAGTTGACAATTGGAGTAGCTAACAATTATGCGTTATATGTTTCACTCATTACTTCTGCTTAATATACTGTTTATGGCGACACCGACACTTGCGGCCGACACGTCGGCCATTTTCACTCTTCCGAAGCTCCCGTACGAGATGGGGGATCTGGCACCGCAGATCAGCGAAGAGACGATGCGCTACCATTACGGCAAGCATCATCAAGCCTACATTACGAACGTCAACAAGATGATTCGCGGCACGAAGTTCGAGCGGATGCCGCTGGAGGACATTGTGAAGCAGTCCGACGGAGCGCTGTTCAACAATGCCGCGCAGGCGTGGAATCATACGTTTTATTTTCTCACCCTGTCGCCGAATGCGAAGCAGGTGCCAACGGGACAGCTTTCCGAGGCCATCAATCGCGATTTCGGGTCGTTCGAGAACCTGAAGGTCCAGATGGGCAAGGCGGCGGCATCGCTGTTCGGCTCGGGCTGGGTCTGGCTTGCCGTTGACAAGAGCGGCAAGTTGGTCATCATTTCTGAGCAGAACGCCGGCAATCCGCTGCGCCACGGTATGAAGCCGCTGCTTGGTCTCGACGTGTGGGAGCACGCCTACTATATCGACTACCGCAACGACAGGGCCAAGTCGATCGATTCGATTTGGGATTTGGTTGACTGGCGGGTGGTCGAGGAGCGCTACCGCTGACAGCCCGAGGCATAATAGAAGCAGGCCGACCCCTTTGGGCCGGCCTGCTGTCATAAAAGATTATCCAAGAGTTATTCGATCTCCCAAGTAGCGCCGCTGTGCAGCAGATCGTCCACGCACTTGATCTTGCTCTGTGCCTTGACCTGCTCGACCTGCTCGGCGACCCTGCGGTCGTACACGGCATCGTCCTCCACCGAGCGTATTACGCCCAATGCGACGGGGTAGTCGGGATACTTCATCGAGGCGAGCATCACGTGCAGCGTGGTGTCCTTCTCGTGGGCATCGTGGGTGAGAATGTCATCCATCGTAACACCGTTTTCGCCTACGGTAACCACCTTGAGTTTCATGCCGTCGAGCATCAGACCCTTGTTCTTCTCGGCGCCGAAGAGCATCTTCTCGCCGTGACGCAGGGTTATGGTGTGCTCGGCACGGGTAGCCTTGTCGGCTGCGAATGCTGCGTGGGTCTTGTCGTTGAATATAACGCAGTTCTGCAGAACTTCGACGATCGACATACCGTTGTGCTCGGCACCGGCCACGAGGCAGTTCTTGGTCAGTTCGACCTCGGCGTCGACCGAGCGGGCGAAGAACGTGCCCTTGGCACCGATAACCAATTCACCCGGGTTGAACGGCTTCTCGACCGTTCCGTAGGGCGAAGTCTTGGTGATCTTGCCCAACTTCGAGGTGGGGGAGTACTGGCCTTTGGTGAGTCCGTAGATCTCGTTGTTGAACAGGATGACGTTCAGGTTTACGTTACGGCGGATAGCGTGGATGAAGTGGTTTCCGCCGATAGCCAGCGAGTCGCCGTCACCGGTGGCCACCCATACGCTGAGTTCTGGGTTTGCGGTCTTGACGCCGGTAGCGATAGCGTTGGCGCGGCCGTGGATCGAGTGGAATCCGAACGTGCGCACGTAGTAGGGGAATCGCGACGAGCAGCCGATACCCGAAACCACCGTGAACATCTTGTGCGGGGTTCCGGTCTGTTCGGCCACTTCGGGCATAGCGCGAAGCACTGCGTTGAGAATTGCGTGGTCGCCGCAACCCGGGCACCATTTAACCTCCTGATCGCTCTTGAAGTCCGCCGGAGTATATTTATATTGTGTGCTCATAATTCTGTTAGCCTAAAATTTCGTTAAACTTCTTTTTCAACTCTACGACGGTGAAGGGCTGGCCTTCGCACTTGTTGTACTGTTCGAATGTAAATTCGGGGAAGTGCTGACGCAGATAGCCGGCGAACTGTCCGGCATTCAACTCGCAGACCACGATGCGGCGGTAGCGGGCCAGAATGTCGCGCACGTTGCGCGGCAGCGGGTTGATATAGTTGAAGTGGCACAGTGCGATGCTCTTGCCCTCGGCCTGCAGGTCGGCTACGGCCGTCTGCAGATGACCGCGCGTTCCGCCCCAGCCGATAACCAGCAGGTCTGCGCTGTCGGGACCGTCGACGGTCTGGTCGGGGATGCAGTTGACGACGCGTGCGACCTTTTCGGCACGGGTGTTGACCATAGTCTGGTGGTTGGCCGGATCGTAGGAGATGCAGCCCTTCAGCTTGTCCTTTTCGAGACCGCCGACGCGGTGCTCGAGACCTTCGGTACCCGGGAATGCCCAGCGGCGAGCCAGTGTCTCGGGGTTGCGCTTGTAGGGCATATACTGCGTCTCGCCCTCATCCAAAGAGGTGGCAATGGGAGGCACGATAGCGGGGTAGTCGCTCATCGAGGGGATGCGCCATGGCTGGCTGCCGTTGGCGATGAAGCCGTCGGTAAGCAGGATTACCGGAGTCATATGCTCCATGGCGATCTTGGCGGCGTGGAATGCGTAGTGGAAGCAGTCGCTCGGCGAGCTTGCAGCCACTACCGGCACGGGGCATTCGCCGTTGCGGCCGTAGAGAGCCTGAGCCAAATCGCTCTGCTCGGTTTTGGTCGGCAGACCGGTGGAGGGGCCTCCGCGCTGAACATCCACTACCACTAACGGCAGCTCGGTCATCACGGCCAGACCCAGCGCCTCGCTCTTGAGCGACAGACCCGGACCCGACGTGGTGGTTACGGCGAAGTTGCCGGCGAAAGCGGCGCCGATTGCGGTGCAGATGCCTGCAATCTCGTCCTCGGCCTGTACGGTCTTCACACCCAGTTCCTTGTGCTTGGCCAGTTCTTCGAGTATGACCGTTGCGGGGGTGATGGGGTAGGAGCCGCAGAAGAGGGGGCGTCCGCTCTTTTCCGATGCGGCGATAAGTCCCCAAGCGGTTGCCACGTTACCGCTGATCGAGCGGTAGGTGCCCTTTTCGAGCGGTGCGGGTGCCACGTCGTAGGTGTTTGCGAAGGCGTGAGTATTGTGCGCGTAGTTGTAGCCGGCGTCCATGGCGCGCTTGTTGGCTTCGGCCACTACGGGGTTTTTCTTCTGGAATTTGGCGTCGATGTACTCTTTGGCGTGGTCGAACGGACGGTTGTAGAGGTAGAAGCAGATGCCGAGTGCGAACATATTCTTGCACTTGACGACGCTTTTGTTGTCTAATCCCATATCGGCCAGAGCGTCGCGGGTCATCGAGGTAATGTCGGGAATCACGACGTTATGGTTTTCCAATCCCAGCTCGGTGATAGGGTCGTTAGTTTTGTATCCGGCCTTTTCGACCGATTTTTCCGTAAGAGAGTCGCCGTCGATGATAACCGTAGAGTCGGGCTTGAGCCATTTTGCGTTGGCTTTCAGAGCTGCGGGGTTCATCGCTACAAGTACGTCGCAGTAGTCGCCCGGGTTGGTGACGGAGCCGCTGCCGAAGTGAATCTGGAAACCCGAAACTCCGGCTACGGTGCCTTGCGGCGCGCGGATTTCGGCGGGATAGTCGGGGAAAGTCGAAATGCCGTTTCCCATCAGAGCAGACGTGTCGGAGAAGAGGGTGCCGGTAAGCTGCATACCGTCGCCGGAGTCTCCCGAGAAGCGGATAACGACATCCTTCAACTCCTTTACATTTTGTTTGTCCATAAGTAGTTCTATGTTGCAGTAATTTAATAGTCGCATACCCGCGACCGAATTTAACCGCAAATGTATAACTTTTTCCTTTACATTGTTATTACTATAACATAATTTTTTGGTATCTGGAACTTTCCCGAATATTATCCGGCAGAAAGCGGCCGCCGGTTTGGGAATATTCCGCGGTTTTAATATTTTTGTGGCCCGATTGACTTGAATATTATGCGGCGAGACATTTGCCGGAAGCCTTTGTCGGCGGTTCGGCAGGGCCGTTCGGACGCTATAATGCGCAAATAATCGTGGAAATTTTGCTCGGTTTGAAAAAGTTTTTAACTTTGTCAGCCGATTAGTCATATATTTGTAATACGGACTATAACTCGAAAACTATAAAAAATGAACTACCAGATCAAATTTACCACCCCCGAAGAGGCGGTGAAAGTCGTAAAGTCGGGCGACCACGTCCATCTGAGCGCAGTAGCCAGCGCCCCCCAGTGTCTTATCAAGGCTCTGTGCGAGCGTGCAGACAACCACGAGATCGAAAATGTGCATATCCATCACCTCCACACCGAGGGTCCGGCTCCTTACGCCGATCCGCGTTACGAGGGTATCTTTCAGCTGGATTCATTCTTCGTAGGCGCCAATGTGCGCAAGGTTACCCAGAGCTGCTATGCCGATTATATTCCCATTTTCCTGAGCGAGACTCAGAAGCTGTACCGTGTCGGCGCACTGCCGTGCGACGTGGCGATGATTCAGGTGTGCCCGCCCGACAAGCACGGCTTCGTATCGCTGGGCACTTCGGTCGACGCTACGCTCGGCGCTATCGAGAAGGCCAAGATCGTTATCGCCGTGGTGAACAAGTACGTTCCCCGTTCGTTCGGTCAGGCTATGATACCTGTGTCCAAGATCAACATTTTCGTGCAGGATGACCAGCCCCTTATCGAGGCCAAGTTCGCAGCCCCCAACGAGACCGAGACTATGATCGGCAAGAACTGCGCCGCCTTGATCGAGGACGGTGCCTGCCTGCAGATGGGCATCGGTGCGATTCCCAACGCCGTGCTGGCTCAGCTGACCGGACACAAGAATCTGGGTATCCATACTGAGATGTTCGCTGACGGCGTGCTGCCGCTGGTATATTCGGGTGTCATCAACGGTGAGAACAAAGGCTCCGACCCGGGCAAGATCGTCTCGACGTTCCTTATGGGTTCGCAGGAGGTTTACAACTTCATCGACGACAACCCGGGCGTTATGATGATGGATGTGGGCTACACCAATGATCCCTATATCATCTCGAAGAACCCCCGCATGACCGCTATCAACTCGGCCATTCAGGTCGACCTGACGGGTCAGGTGAGCGCCGACTCGATCGGCACCAAGTTCTGGTCGGGCGTAGGCGGTCAGATCGACTTCATCTACGGCGCTTCGCTGGCCAAGGAGGGCAAGTCGATCATCGCAATGCCGTCGGTGACCAACAAGGGTATGAGCAAGATCGCTCCGGTGCTGAACGAGGGCGCCGGCGTAGTCACCACCCGTGCACATATGCATTGGCTGGTGACTGAGTACGGTGCTGTGGATCTCTACGGCAAGAGCCTGCAGGAGCGTGCGCGTCTGCTTATTTCTGTCGCCCATCCCGACCACCGCGAAAGCCTCGACCGCGCGGCATTCGAGCGCTTCGGCTCGCATCACCACTATATCAAGATGTGTATGGGCAAGTAGCATATTGCTGTCTTTACGAATCAATCCCCGCCTGCAGCTATCTGAATACTGCAGGCGGGGATTCTGTTTTCGGCGGCAGGCTTTCAGGCTTCGGCCCTCTCGCCGCTCAGCTTGCCGATCAACTCGGCTAAATGTTCGGCGCTCACGACGCCGCTGCCGCGCCATTGCACGCTGCCTGCGCGGAAGATGATGATCGTAGGCACCGAGCGAATCGTGTACTTGCTTACGATCAGTGCGTTTTCCGGATCGTCGATGTCGATTTTGAGTATGTCGGCCTGCTCGCCGACCGTCATTTTCAGTTTGTCCAAAATCGGGTGCATCGTGCGGCAGGGACCGCACCACGTGGCGTAGAAATCTACCAACGTGATCTTGTCCCGTGAAATAAGTTCGTTGAAGTCTTTCATATCGTTAGTCTCTTAGGTGGTTTCAGTGGACCTCTACCCAGCTGCGCAGCCGGCTCAGCTCCTTTTCGAAGTAGTTTATCGTGCGCAGCAGTCCGTCGTCGAGCGAGGTGGCGGGCTGCCAGTCGAGCAGCCGGCGGGCGCGTGTGATGTCGGGAGTCTTGTGGCGCGGATCGTCGTTGCGGGCCTCGAGGTGGATTATCTTCGAGCGGCTGCCGGTCAGGGATATGATCTTCTCGGCCAGCGCCCGAATCGTTATCTCATGGCTGCTGCCTATGTTCACCGTCTGCACCTGTACGTCGGGCAGCAGGTTCATCAGCCGCAGCAGGGCATCGACCGTATCGCCCACCCAGCAGAAGCTGCGCAGCTGCTGCCCGCTGCCGTATATGGTTAAGTTGCGTCCTGTGAGCGCCTCGACGATCATCTTCGCGACCACGCGCCTGTCGCTGGGATCGGCGCCAGTGCCGTAGGTGTTGAATATGCGTGCTATCTTGCCGTCGGTCTGGTATTCGGTCTTGTATGCGCGCAGGAGGCTTTCGGCAGCCCGTTTGCTCTCGGCTGCGGCCGAGCAGGCGGGGCCGAAACCCTGTTCCTCGCGCATCGACTGCTGTCGCGACAGGCCGTAGACGTCGCCCGACGAGGCGTAGAGTATGCGCGAGCGGTTGATCTTGGCGCACTCCAACGCATTGAACGTGCCGAGCAGGTTGACCTTGTGCGTCTCGACTTCCATACCATGTTCGTAGCGGAGCGTCGAGGGCGCAGCCAAACAGTATATCTCTTCTACATTGATGCCGAACGGATTGATGACGTTGTGACGGACGTAGTTGAAGTTGTGCTGCGAGGCCGTTTCACGCAGCAGCGGCGAGGAGTCGCAGCTGCGGATATCCATGCAGTAGACCTCGTGGCCGTAGTCGACGAGCCTGCGGCAGAGGTGCGAACCGATCAGTCCGACACCGCCGATTACCAGTATGCGTTTCTTGTTGTTCATGGCGGAGCTTTTACCTGTCGGTTTTACCGATTCAAAAACTATGCCCCGAACAGACCGGCGGCCGGCGGGCCGAGAGGGAAAATGCAACACGCCGCCCGAGGGGTGTCGGACGGCGTGCGAAAGCTCAGCAGCGGAGGCTCTATTGTTCGTGCTCCGTGTGGAATATCGCTGCGGGGAGTTCGTCGATGCGACTCACGTAGACCACTTCGATGCCTTTGGGCGGGCGGGGCATATCTTTGTGAAGGTAACCCGATACGACGATGCGGCGGAATCCGAGGCGGGCGGCTTCGGCTATGCGCTGCTCGCTACGGGGTGCGGGGCGCACTTCGCCCGAGAGACCTATTTCGCCTGCGCAGCAGACGCCCTCGGCGAGCGGCCGGTCGAAGTAGGAGGATATGACAGCCGCGACGACGGCCAGATCCAGCCCCGTGTCGGCGATCTTGAACCCGCCGGCGAAGTTCAGGAATACATCCTTCGAGAACATCTTCATCCCCACACGCTTCTCCAATACGGCCAGCAGCATATTCATCCTTCGGGCGTCGTAGCCGGTGGTCGACCGCTGCGGGGTTCCGTATGCGGCGTTGCAGACAAGCGCCTGCGTCTCGATCAGGTATGGGCGTATGCCGTCCACTGCGGCGCCGACGGCGATGCCGCTGAGGGGGGTGTCGTAGTGCGAGAGCAGTATCTTCGAGGGGTTGTCCACTTCGACAAGCCCCTCCTGCCGCATCTCGAACACACCTATTTCGAACGTGGCGCCGAAACGGTTCTTTATGCCGCGCAGAATGCGGTAGACGTTGTTGCCGTCGCCCTCGAACTGCAGGACGACATCGACTATGTGCTCCAGAATCTTCGGGCCGGCGATGTTGCCGTCCTTGGTTATGTGGCCGATGATGAATATCGAGGTGCCGCTGCCCTTGGCATATTTGAGCAGCGTGGCGGCGCACTCGCGGATCTGTGACACGCTGCCGGCCGACGAGTCGATAATGTCTGTGTAGACGGTCTGTATCGAGTCGATGATGACTATGTCAGGGTGCAGCTCCTCGATCTGCGCGACGATATTCTCGAGCAGCGTTTCGGAGTAGACCAGACAGTTGTCGCCGGCCGAGCCTATGCGCGATGCTCGCATCTTGATCTGCTGCGGCGACTCCTCACCCGAGACGTAGAGCACCTTCAGTCCGTGGGGCGCCAAGGCGATCTGCAGACTGAGTGTCGATTTGCCTATACCCGGCTCGCCGCCGAGCAGTATGAGCGACCCGGGCACCAATCCGCCGCCCAGTACGCGGTTGACCTCCTTGTTGCCGAGGTCTATGCGGCGGTGCTCCCGATCCTCGATCTGGTCGATCGTCTGCGGGTGCGACCGCGGCAGACGCATCAATGCGGCCGCCTTGTCGGTGCTCTCCTTGGCGATCACCTCCTCGGTAAAGGTGTTCCACTCGCCGCACGACGGACAGCGGCCGATCCATTTGGCCGCCTCATAGCCGCAGTTGCGGCAGAAATATGCTTTTTTGACCTTTGCCATACTGTGTTCGGAATTTTGCAATGTATCCGTCCGTGCCGGTTACAGCTGCCAGCCGGCTTCATCTTCGATACGGTCGCGCAGCGTCGACGGCGGCAGCCTGTCGATGAATGCGCGGGCGGCGCTTCGAGCTGTATCGCTGTCGCTTCCCCGAGCTGCGAGCAGCACTGCGGCGCCGTGGGCCGTGACGAACTCGAGACTGTCGGGTATTGCTGCGAGTGCATCGCCGAGGGGCTGCAGAAGCTCCTCTATGCCGATTGTGCAGCACGCACCCGTGAGCATCGCGGCATAGCGCAGCAGCGCATCGTCGGACCGAAGCCACAGACGCACGGCATCGGCTGCGGCAGCCGAACGGCATATCAATACCGTAGCGGCGTTCTCGGCCATCTCCACGGTTGTGATACCGCCGGCCCAAAAGGGCAGCTCCTCGGCGGTGATGCTTTCGGGCGCGGCTATGCTCAGTGCGGCCAGCCGCAGCTCCCGCACCTCCTGCCGGTAGAGCAGTCGGGCCAGCTCGTCGTCGGGGGCGAGCGGACGGGCCAGCGCACGGATAGTGGGGATGCTTACTCCGTAGCTTAAGGGGTAGACGATGCCCTTGTCGCGCATTGAATCCACCACGGCCCCGTTCATCTCGCGACGCAAATCGGCCAGCAGCGCGACCATTCGCGACGTTGCGTTCATCTGTTCTATTTCTTTTGGGTGTTGACTATCTCGACCACCTTGCCGTACTGGTATATGGGCAGCTCGGTCTCGACGAAGTTGCTCTTGCCGTCCGAGAGGCGGCATACGACGTTGTCGGCTATGCAGAAGGGCACGGCCGAGCGGGTGTCGCGTTCGCCCTTGAGTGTGAGACCCGCAGTGGGTATGTTGCCGCTGGGGACAAATTCGAGCACTATGGGCTGGGCGCTGAGGTTGCTGGCCGCTTCGACACCAGTGGCATCGCTGAAGCGGCAAATGATGTACTTGGTCTTGCCGCTTTCAGGAACGGTCGATATGCTTTTCACCGATACCGTGACGGTCTGCTTGCCGAGGAACAGCTCCAAATACTCCTGCTCGATGGCGTCGATCTCGTCGAGTGCAGCCTTCAGACCCGCTCCGAAGACATTCTCGCCGGCTACGCCCGTGATCAGGTCTATACGGTTTCGGCGCAGGGTAAATATGGTGTTGGCGGCCTTCTGCGCAGCCTCCTCGAGGCTCAGCTCCGTCGACGACATCTTGTCGGGCAGCACCTTGGGGAATGCCTTTTCGCTGCCGAGCAGCGACACGGTCTCGGTGCCCTGACGGTAGTCGGGCTGTTCGGCTGCGGGTGCGGTCTCCGAGGCGGCGATCGAAGCCTCGGCGATGCGGTATTCGGTCTTGTCGGTCAGCGGTGCGCGCACGCCCAAATATTTCTGTGCGAAGCGGGCGTAGGGACCTGCTATGACGGTCTCCTTTTCCACCACCAAATTCACCGTTACCACCGTCTGGGGGTGGGAGAGGGTGGTGATGCCGTTTTCTTCGATGATGCCGACCTTCGAGGCCGAGAAGTTCTGCGCCGCAGCGCCTGCCGACAGCATCATACACACTGCCGCCAATATGGTTTTCGTAGTTTTCATATCTGCATTGTCTTTATTTCCCGCAAAGTTACTCTTATTTGGTGAAAACGCATCTCCTGCGCTCCATTTTTTTATCGGATCACCGTACATATTCGCCCCGCCATACCGAGGTGTTGCCGACGCCGTCGGTTACGGTCAGCACCACTGTGTGGCGCCTGCCGCGGCCGAAGCGTTCGTCATCGAAGCGGTGGATGTAGGGGCTGGACGACGATTTGTGCTCCCACGCGGCCCATTTGCCGTCGATAGTCAGCACGACGGACTCGATGCCCGAGAAGTTGTCGCGCACTCTGAACGAGAAACTGCGTTCTCTGCTCAGATCGGCTCCCGAGGCGAACGGCGCCGAGATCGAGGGCGGCAGCAGATCTACGGCGATGCAGTAGCGGCCGAACGATCGTGTGGTGCAGCTCACCGCGCCGTCGCGGTATTTGCCACCGGCCTGCCACAGCCCGCCCGACTCGCTTACCGAGGCTATCGTCGCGCGGCTGCGCAGGGATTCGGGAATGAATCCTCCTATGGAGATGCGGATGGCCTTTTGCAGCGGCACCTGCTCGTCGCCGATGCTGTATACGTCCGAGAGCACCAGCAGCGTAGTATCCTGTCGGGCGTTCATCTTGGCATTGGCTGCCTCGTCTATGGCCTGCCGGTAGAATATCGGCTCGTAGAGCGCACCGGCGGGGATGCGTACCGACAGCCCGTCGCGCTCTAATTTAAATTCGCGGCGGCTGTCGGCCACTGCAGCCGTACTGTCTGCCACGGCGCGGAACGAGGCTTCGTCGCTGCGGCCGCGGACGTCGAAGCCGAGATGCGAGACGTTGCCGCAATCATCTTCGACCTCGATCTCGATATGCCGCACCTGCTTCTCGGCGGTGGTGAAGGTGCCTCGGTCGACCATCTTCGAGTAGGGGAATATGTTGCCGTCGAGCTGCGCCAGCCGGAAGACCTCGTTGCGCGAACGGCGTTGAATGGGGTAGTACGCCACGGCGTTGCAGTAGCGCGACAGGTCGAACTCGAAGCCGTCCATACGGTATTCATAGAACACTTCGCCG
>CAYYUW010000123.1:0-15644 GCA_964474985.1 uncultured Alistipes sp.
CGTAGATGTCGAGAAGATCCGCGCTATGATTCCGCCCTACGAGCACTACAACGCCGCCTCGAACGGCGTGCTCGTGCAATACGGACTCGTACCGGTAAACCTCACCGAGGGCACCTACACCAATGCCGACTACACCACTCCAAGTATGCGCAACTACCGCTCGTCCGATGCGATACTTTCGCGCTTTTGGGAGAAGGAGGAGCGCGACGGACTGAGCGGCGCGATAATATTGATCCACCCGGGCACCAGCCCCGAGCGCACCGACAAGCTCTACAACCGATTGGACGAAACGATCACCAAACCCAAATCGAAAGGCTACACCTTCGGTACCTTCGACGAGTAACACCAAACCGGCCTCCGAATTGCGGAGGCCGGTTCTTTTATCAAACACAATCCTTTTGTGTGTTCAAAGCGTATACTTGCAACATGAAAAGATTGGAGGATATGACATTGCAGGAGTTGTGGGAACTCTTTCCGATAATGCTAGTTCCACACGACGACCAATGGTCGCGGTGGGCGGCCGATGAAATAGACTGCTTAAAGACCTCTGTGCTCGGCGGATTGGATGCAGAAATTCACCATATCGGAAGTACCGCAATAACAGGCATTCGGGCAAAACCGATTGTTGATCTGCTTATTGAGGCGGATCTTTGTCGGTTTGAAGATATAAAACACAAACTCTTGCGAGCCAGTTGGCTATGTATGAATGAATCGGAGCGGCGAATCAGCTTTAATAAAGGATATACGCCTGCGGGGTATGCCGAGCGCGTTTTTCATCTGCATCTGCACGAGAAGGGAGACAATGACGAGATTCTGTTCCGCGATTATCTGAACGCACACAGCGATGTGGCCAGACAATACGAATCACTGAAACGCTCCTTGTGGAAAGCGTATGAACACGACCGTGACGGCTATACCGATGCGAAATCCGAGTTCGTCAGACATTATACCGATATAGCAAAGGCGGTCGCAACGAGATAACCTCAATAAAGGTTGTGATTTGCTTTAAATTTGTATCTTTTACATATCAAACAAAATTATTTGCGTAATACTTTGCTGTTCTTTATAACTGCGCGGGGGCGCATCTTTGAAACAATAATCACTGCATAATCTGTCGCGACAAACTGCGACTTCTTTGAAGTCGCGCGGGCCGAAGCCTCCGCCGGCGGAGAGGCCCGCTTTCGCGTTTCCCCGCAGTCTTCGACCCGCAACTTCGCGGCGATAATCGACACGACATTTGCGGCGCATTGTTCTGCGACAAAAAATCGGATTGCGAACGCAATCCGCGGCAACTGCGGCGAAGATTTACAGCAACAAACTGCGGCTTCTCCAGATACCCCGCGGGCCGCAGCCTCTGCCACCGCGCACCGGCTTTCGGTCAAACTGCGCTATTTCTTCTTTGAATTATTATTTAGCGTCGCCCGACATACTCCTGTTCGGCAAAATTAAAATAAACTTGTTTTTGCACACGCTTATTCGTATATTTGCAGCAAACCTTGAAACTAAGAGTCCTATGGTACTGAAAGTACTTATAATAATATCGATCATACTTCAGACGCTGGCGACGGTGGCAGCGATCCGGCTGACGCGTCTGACAAAGTACAATTCGGTATGGATACTGTTCATCATAGCGCTGACGGCGATGTCGTTCACGCGCTACGGGCAGTATGTCCAGATATTCGTCAGCGAGAAGCAGCTGCGGGTGCCGCAAGATTTTTTCATTTGGATGGGCGTTATCGCGTCGCTGTGTATGGCGGTCGGGGTGCTGTACGCCCACAAGCTGTTCAAATATATCAGCCGGCTGGACCGGCAGCGCAAGCTGACCAACAAGCGCATAATTTCCACGGTGCTGAGGACCGAGGAGAAGACCCGCTCGACTTTTTCGCGCGAGCTGCACGACGGACTGGGTCCGCTGCTTTCGTCGGCGAAGATGTCGATGTCGGTGCTGGCCAAGGGCGAACATACGCCCGAGGAGCGCGAGCTGCTCGGCTCCACGGCGGCGGTGATAGACGAGGCCATACGGTCGCTGCGCGAGATTTCGAACAATCTTTCGCCGCAGGTGCTCAATGATTTCGGATTGGTCCGCGGCATCAACAACTTTATCAACAAGAGTTCGATGCTGCGGGAACTCGATCTCAAGTTCGAGACAAACCTGCGATCCGAGCGCTTCGACACCGATGTCGAGGTTATCGTCTATCGGGTTATCTGCGAGTTGATTAACAATTCGCTCAAGCATTCGGGATGCCGGCATATCGACATTTCGCTGCAATACGAGGGCAAGCGGCTTACGCTGCGCTACAGCGACGACGGGTGCGGATTCAATCCGGACGCGGTTATGGATTGCGGTATGGGTATGTCGAACATCACCTCGCGCGTCAACTCGCTCGGCGGCACCGTGCAGATCGACAGCCGCAAGGGCGAGGGTATGCGGGCCGAGATCGCCGTGAACGTTACAGGTGAAAATATCGTGAACGATGATGACAAACGGGACTGAACGCGAATACAGAATATTTTTGGTCGATGATCACACGCTGTTCCGCAACGGGCTGCGGGGGCTGCTCGACGGCCGCAACGGATGCCGCGTAGTGGGCGAAGCCTCCACGGGCGAGGAGTTTCTGCGGCTGCTGCCGCAAAGCGATGCCGAGGTGGTTTTTATGGACATAGCGATGCCCGGGATGAAGGGCGACGAAGCCACGGTGCGGGCGCTCGAGATGCGGCCCGATCTCAAGATAATAACGCTGTCGATGTTCGGCGACGAGGATTATTATTTCCGAATGGTGTCGGTCGGGGCCAAGGGGTTTCTGCTTAAGAGTTCTGACATAGACGAGGTTATGGCGGCCGTGACCACCGTGGCGGCCGGCGGCAGCTACTTCTCGCAGGAGCTTCTGTGCTCGCTGGTCAGCAGTCTGCGCACCACGCCGCAGCCCGAGGCCGCCACCTCCGAAGATTCACTTTCGGAACGCGAGTTGGAGGTGCTGCTCGAGATCTGCAAGGGGCTGTCGAACCAACAGATAGCCGACAAGCTGTTCATATCGAAACGCACTGTGGACAAGCACCGTGCGAACATACTTGCCAAAACGGGCTGTCCCAACACCGCCAATCTGGTAGTATATGCCATAAAGCACAATCTGGTCGAAATCTGATCCGTACGGCCGCCCCTGAGCAGCCGCCACACCCCACAGCCGCAGGCAGCCACCCGCGGCGGAGTCCCTGTACCCGCCGCTGCCGAAGGTTCGGCCGAGTATGAACAGCGGCTGTCGATAACTTTGTGGACAACTTATCGACAACTTTTTCGAAGCGCCGTTACCCGCAGCCGCATACCGTTTGTTTACCGTCTGTTGCACGCTTCGGGGGCCGATTGTCGATAACTCGCGAGTTAATTGTTGATTATTTTTGTCACGGCAGCGGCCCGCATCTTTTGTTTTTCGAACGTTTTTACTTACATTTGTCAATTAAATTGGATTATTTTAGACAAACTTATAATTAACCGTAATTTAACCTGTTAACAAAAGATGAAGAGGAAATTTACAAATTTGTTTTTCGCTCTGCCGATGTTGCTGCTTGCGACATTTATGACAGGGTGTAACACCGAGGATGTCGATCCGGAGGTTCCCGAGCTGGAAATCGCCGAGACTCCTGCGGGTGAAGCGCTCTCGCAGCTGACGATGAATTTCGGCTCCGGCGAGGAGAGCAAGACATTCAATGTACGCTGCAACCGCAGTTGGACCGCGGTATCGAGCGACAAGGAGTGGGCCATCGTTTCAGCCGAGAGCGGCGAGGGCGACGCACAGCTCACCGTTTCGGTCACCCGCAACACAGGCACCAGCCGTTCGGCTACGATCACCGTGTCGACCATTCTGCTCAAGAAGACGATCTACATCGAGCAGGCCGGCGAAATGGCTGATGCCAAAGTCATCTACTTCGACAACCTCGACGGCACCGCCGCAACGCAGAACGAAAGCGGCAAGTGGCCCTTCGCCAACGAGTTCGCCGGCTACAACAAGGTCGGTACCGGCATCGCCGGCATCACCTATGGGTCGAGCAGCGTCACCGTCCGCTCGAACGGCGTGTCGAACGACACCAAGTACAACACTTCGGACTACTCGACCAAGATCGCATCGGGTGTCAACAACCTTTACTTCGCGGCCGGCGGCAACTTCACCGTCAACAAGATAGCTCTCGAGGGCGAGAAATCGCTGCAGCTGCAGTTCGGTGTCGAGCGCAACGAATACGGCAACTACGACGCCGACTTCAACCCCACCGAGTTCATCGTATCGCTCAGCCCCGACGGCAACAAGTGGGTGCCCCTGACCTACGAGCGTTCGACCTACAAGGGCTGGGATCTGGCTACGGCAAACTTCACCCTTAAGCAGGCTCCCGAGTTCCTGTATATCAAGATGGCCGCAAGCATAGCCACCCGTGTCGACGATATCAAGCTCACGACCGGTGTCGGCGGTGCCGAGGTCGATCTCGATGCAGCCGTAACGCCTCCCGATCCCATTGGTGATGGCACTATGTTATACTACGAGTCGTTCGACGGCAAAACTATCGACGCCAATACCGCTATCGCAGCATTCGATGCCGCCGGCGGATTCGTCCGTGAGGGTCTCGGCGGTGCAACCGCACTCTATGCAGGCACCAACTTCGACATCCGCAAGACGCAGGCCTCGATGGATTACGAGGGTGCTTCGGGCGACAACAACGCTTTCGGCAACAAGGTGGATGCAGTTCTTACGATCGACAACATCAATGTCGGCAACGCCAAGAACCTCGACCTCAAGTTCGGTCTGCGCGCCAACAACGCATTCGTGGCATCGAACTTCGAACTCTACTACACCGTCGACGGCGGCACCACCTACAAGCCTCTGACCTACACCCGTTCGGCCGACAAAGGCTGGGCACTGACGACAGTATCGTTCGCCATAGCCGAGACCGAGAAGGCCGTGGGTCTGAAGTTCGTCTCCAAGATCGCAGGCGAACAGTTCCGCATCGACGACATCACCCTCTCGACCAAGGATGAAAATATCGTTATCGACGATATTCCCGTAGTGCAGACCGCCGAGGCCGAGGATATCACCAAGAGCGGCGCAACGCTGGGCGGCAGCTACGAGTTCAAGGGCACCGTCAGCGAGGCCGGCGTAGCCTACAAGGCTGCCGGTGAGAGCGAGTACGCCAAAGAGAAGGCTCTGGCACTTTCGTCGCCCTTCTCCGTTACGCTCAACACGCTCAACGACGGCACCACCTATGAATATTACGCTTACGTCATCGCCAACGGCACCGAGTACAAGGGCGCCGTTCAGTCCTTCACCACGCTGAAGGACCAGTCGGCCACCGTTACCTACTTCATCGACGACTTCGCCGGTGTGGTTAACAACAAGCCTTATGAGAGCGGCAAGTGGTCGTTCTTCTCCAACGATTCCGATTGGCCTTCGAAAGACGCCTACCGCGGATGGCACGGCCGCGTATTCGACAATGACGGATACATCGCCTGCGCTCCCTACAATTCGGAGCTCTCCGAGGTTGTGGCTTACGCCGTTATGACCAAGTTCAACGTAGCCGACGCCGAGGGCAAGAAGCTGACCTTCGATATGGCTTGGTACTACAAGAACAAGGACAACTCGAAGTTCGAGGTGGTAGCATCGAAGAACTTCGACGGCGACGTCAACGCAGCCACTTGGGAAGTGGTCGATGCCTTCACCTACACCGACGAGCCGATGAACGAATGGACCGGCAAGAGCGTCGATCTGTCGAAGAACTACGCTTCGGAGAAGGCTTTGGCCGTAGCATTCCGCTACACCGGCAAGAGCAATACCTACCGTGTGGACAACGTCGAGTTCGGCGCTGCCGAGACTCCCGCCGAGAATATCACCGTCTCCAGCATATACCCGACTTCGATCGGCGCCACTACGGCCAAACTCAAGGGCAGCTACTCGGGCGTGACCACCGCTCCGACCGAGGTGGGCGTCGAGTATCGCCTCTACGGCGGCTCCGACTACACCAAGAAGGCAGCTGCTGAGGTTAAGGAAGAGTTCGAAGTGGAAGTTACCGAACTCGTCAAGGGAACGCAGTACGAGTTCCGCGCATACGCAGTTTGGAACGGCGAGACCGTTTACGGCAACGAAGTAACCTTCGTAACCACCGATACCGAAACCGTAACCCCGATCAAGGACGTAGTTCTCGACGGAGAGTACACCATGGAGGGCACCGTGACGGCTAACTGCACGAAGGGCTTCATCTTCACCGACAACACCGCTTCGATCCTGTTCTACAATAGCAAGTACAACGGCGCCTACAAGATCGGTCAGAAGCTCACCATCAAGGGTACAATCTCCGCCTACAACAAGGGCCTTCAGATCGACGGCAAGAACGCTACGATCGAGGAGGGCGAGGCTGGCACCTACACCTATCCTGCTCCGGCTACGGCCGATGCTGCCGCTATCGATGCATTCATCGCCAACACCGAGAACCGTCTGGCAACCTACGTATCGCTTACCGGCGACATCACCGTCAAAGGCACCTACTTCAACGTCGCTGTAGAGGGCACAAGCAATATCGGCAGCATCTATTACCCCACCGACGAGATCAAGGCCGCCATTACCGACGGCACCAACATCACCGTCAAGGGTTACGCTATCGCCGTCAGCGGAGGCAAGTACTACAATGTCGTAGCGACCGAGGTGACCACCAACTCGGCACCGGAGCCGAAGATCGAGCTGAGCGCCGACGCCCTCTCGTTCGCAGCCGCCGGCGAGACCAAGACCGCGACCATTACCGCCACTTCGCAGGGCGACTACAAGATCTTCGCCAAGAGCAGCGACGAGCACTTCACCGCTTCGGTCGAGGGCACGACGCTGAGCGTAACGGCAGCCGCCAACACCGAATCGACGGCCAAGAGCGCAACCGTAACCGTATATATGGCCTCGGCAGCCGACGCCGAAGCAGTCGCCTCGGCCGAAATCGCCTGCGAGCAGGCCGCTGCTGGCACGGTTGCTGAGACTTGGAATACCGAAGAGTTTACGGGCTTGAATAAGGCATATGCAGGAACATTGTCATTCAATGCCAAACTTCTGACTTGGGGCCTGTACGGATGCTCGTCAAGAAATGCCACTGATCAGACTGCCTTCCCGACCGCCGATGCTGCTGTGACTATGGGAAAGACCGCCGACAATACCGACACCGGAGACACGTCGATTACCAATGCGTATTTCGAATCTTCGGCCATTGCCAACGGAGTCAAGAAACTCAAGTTCGACTATTGCGGCAACGGCAAGAAATTCAAAGTTCAGGTATTGGTTAACGGCGAGGTTAAATTCGAGCAGGAGATCGATGCTTACAACAACACTAAGGAGACGAAATCTTCCGGCGAATTGAACATTACCGGTGCGGATGCAAATGCGGTGATTCGTTTCATCAACACCAGCGGTGCCCGCCGTGTTACGGTCGGCAACATCTCTTGGGTTACCGTTAAATAAATCCCTGTTCCGGCAGCCGTTTATGGACCAACGGCTGCCGGAACTATACCGATATTATAAAACAGATGACAGTAATAAAGAAATTACTCCTTTTGCTGGCATGTGCGACGATAGCGATAACGACGGCATGCGGCGGTGAAAGCGGAGGCGGAGGCAGCGAAACACCGAAGGGTGAAGCCAAACTGAGCGCCGGCGAATCGGTCGCTTGGGATGCCACCAGCCAGTTCCTGCAGATTACGGCAGCGGCTGGCCAACAGTGGACGGCTTCGATCTCCGGCGGCGACTGGTGCCGCTTCTCGTCGGGCGAGACGACAATATCGGGCAGCGGTTCGGGCAGCAAAGCCGTATACTACGACCGCAACTCGACCACCTCGCCGCGCAGCGCTACACTGACCGTATCCTTCGAAGGCGCCAACACCCTCACGCTGACCCTGTCACAGGCCGCCTACACGGCCACCGGCACCTCGACGGCCCAGCTCTCGCGCAGCGCCGTCGGCTGGAACGACGACGACAAGACCGTCACCGTGACGATCTCCTCGAATGTGAAGTGGACCCTTTCGGTTACCGACGACTGGCTGTGGTTCGACTACGAGGATTACAACAAAACCACCTCGGGACAGGGCAACGCCTCGGTAACGCTCTACTTCGCCTCGAACGGAACCGCCGCCGAACGCACCGCCTATATCGATGTGGCTTTCGCCGGTCAGGCTCCCTTCAAGCTGACGCTGAAGCAGGCCGCCAACGGTCAGCAGGTCACCCCGCCCGATACGCCCGACTACGGCAAAAAAAGCTGGGCCGAACTGCCGGCAATCGACTCGGAGGACGGAATGCTCTACGTGACGCATACCGCCTCGAACGGCAGCCGCTCCGTGCGCAACTACACGCTGTGCTACGACACCGAATACAAGCTGGCGCACTGGGTGGCCTACCCGCTGCACAAGTGCTATGTAGGCGGCAACGGTCGCACCGACGCGTGGAGCTACGATCCGCAGATTCCCGTATCGGCACAGGCCAATATGGAAAAAGGTATGGGCAACGGCTACGACCGCGGGCACCAGATACCCTCGGGCGACCGCACCGCCTCGCGCGCACTGAATGTCCAGACCTTCTACTATACCAATATGACAGCTCAGGTGGGACGTGGTCTGAATCAAGACGTATGGGCCAATCTTGAGAACAAGCTGCGCGACGACTACATGTGCAGCGACACGCTCTACGTGGTCACGGGCTGCGTGATACGCACTCAGTCCGATCCCAACGTCAAGTGGGTCAACAACCGCAACGGCGGCAAGGTAGTAGTGCCCAAGGCCTACTTCAAGGTGCTTCTCCGCACCAAAGCCGGCAACAGCGGTCAGGCTGTCAACAACTCGAACGCCACCACGATCGGCTTCTGGTACGAGAACCGAGCCTACTCCCACTCCGTACCGCGCGCCGAAGATGCCAAGAGCGTTTCGGAAATCGAGCAGCTCACCGGCTTCACCTTCTTCCCGCAGATCTCGGACGAAGTCAAGAGCCGGAAAGACACTCAGCGCTGGGGTTTATAACACATAACAGAGTTTATGAATATGAAGAAACTTACAATAACTGTCGTCGTGGCGGTACTGGCCGTCTGGGCGTTGATGGCTTCGGCTCAGAAACCCCATACGGTGATGTTCTACAACCTCGAGAACCTGTTCGACACGATAAACGATCCCGACGTCAAGGACGAGGAGTTCCTCCCCGACGGCGTCAAGGCTTGGAATACGGCCAAATACACCAAAAAACTGCAGAACATCGAACAGGTGCTCTGGGGTGTCTCTGCCCAAAACCGCGAATTTCCGACCGTCATCGGCGTGTCTGAAATCGAGAACCGCAACGTTCTCGAAGACGTGGTTATGCAGGGCAAGGTGGCTCACGGCAACTACCGCATCTGCCACTACGATTCGCCCGACGCCCGCGGTGTGGACGTGGCTTTCCTCTACCGGCCCGACCGCTTCAAGCTCGAGGGCAGCCGCCCGCTGCCCGTCAAGATCGCCGATCTGCCCAACTTCCACACGCGCGACGTGCTGATGATGTGGGGCAAGATCGAGGACGAGGATTTCTGCTTTATGGTCGCGCACTGGCCCTCGCGTTTGGGCGGCGCCGCAGCCTCCGAACCCAAGCGTATGGCCGCAGCGCAGGTGATGCGCGATGCCGCCGACTCGATCCTTAAGGTCAACCCCGACTGCAAGATCGTTATGATGGGCGACTTCAACGACGACCCCACCGACCGCAGCATCGTCGAGACACTCGGCTGCAAGGGCAAGATCAAGGACCTCAAGCAAGGCGACCTGTTCAACCCCTATATCGCTATGCTCAAGGCGGGCTACGGCACGCTGGCCTATAACGATGCGTGGAACATCTTCGACAACATCGTGGTGAGCGAAAATCTGGCCGTCGGCTCCACGGGCAGCCTGAAGCTGCTCAAGGCCGGCAAATCGAAGTTCTACGGCCATATCTTCAGCGCCCCCTACCTGTTCCAGCAATCGGGCCAGTACAAGGGTTACCCGCTGCGCACCTTCGTGGGCAACAACTTTCAGGGCGGTTACAGCGACCACCTGCCAGTGTTCATACTAATAGGCAAATAAACTTAAACAATATGAAGATCAAATCACTGCTAATTCTAATCCTTTCCTTCGCCTGCCTCGCCGCATCGGCTCAGGAGGGCGGAGTCAAGGGCCGCACCGTGGCACGCGCGGGTCGGGCTGCTCTGGACGGCGTGAAGGTGACTGCAACACCCTCCGGACAGACCGCCTACTCGGCCAGCGACGGAACGTTCGAACTGAAAGGACTCGCTGAGGGCGAATACAGCCTCACTTTCGAGTTTCCCGAGTTCGAAACGGTAACGCTCACCGTAAAGGTCGGTCAGACGGTCAAGGATATCAATCTTGTCCCGATGACCAGCGAACTGACCATTGTCGGACTGTCGAATCAGGATGACATTTTCGCCGAGTTCGACACCGAAACCGTCAGCGACGTACAGTCGATGCCCACCACACTGGCCGCATCGCAGGACGTATTCAACAACATCGCAGGATACAAGTTCAGCGAAATGCGCTTCAACACCCGCGGCTACGACTCGCAGATGTCCGGCACATACCTCAACGGCGTCTACTTCAACGACGCTATCACCGGCTACGGACCCTACTCGCTTTGGGCAGGCCTTAACGACGCCACCCGCAACAAGGAGTCCTCGGCGGCTCTCGGCGTCTCGGACTACGGCGTCGGCGGTGTCGGCGGCGTCACCAACATCAACGCCCGCGCCTCGCAGATGCGCAAGGGATTCCGCGCAAGCGTAGTGAACGCCAACAATATGTACCGCTTCCGCGTGATGCTCTCGTATGCCTCCGGTCAGCTCGACAACGGCTGGTCCTACGCCTTCTCGGTATCGACCCGTCAGGGCGGCAACGACTGGGTGAACGGCACCTACTACAACGCCTTCGGATACTTCGCCTCGGTGGAGAAGCAGTTCAACAATTGCCACCGTCTGGCCCTGACCGCTCTCGGCGCCCCCACGCAGCGCGCCGTGCAGACCGCCTCGACGCAGGAGGTCTACGATCTGGTCGGCAGCAACTACTACAACGCCAACTGGGGCTATCAGGTAGGCGACAAGCGCAACGCCCGCGTGCGCAAGTACCACGAACCTATCGTGATGCTCAACTATTACTTCGAGCCGAGCACCACCACCAAATTCATGGTGACCGCCTCGTACCGCTTCGGCCGCAACGGCTACTCGGCTCTCGACTGGTACGACGGCGCCGACCCGCGTCCCGACTACTACCGCTATCTGCCCAGCTACTTCGAAAAGCAGGGCGATACCGAAAAGGCCGACATTATGCGCTGGGCTTGGTCGTCGGACTGGGGCACGCGACAGATCAACTGGGACCGCCTCTATAACCGCAACTACCGCAACGTCACCGAGAACTCCCCCATTGCCGGACTGAACGGCAAGAGCCGCTCGAACTATGCAATCGAGGAGCGCCATACCGACCAGCAGGATATCAACCTCAAGCTCCAGCTGATGCAGTATCTGCGCGGCGGACACCGCCTGAACATCGGCGCCGACCTGCGCTACAACCGCACCGAGTACTACAAGAAGATGAAGGATCTGCTCGGCGGCGACTACTGGATCGACGTGGATAAGTACGCCGAGCGCGACTTCGTGGGCGACAGGGTGATGCAGAACAACCTCGACTACTACGAGGCCAACGGTCACGCTCCCATAGTCGGCGAGGGCGACAAGTACGGCTACGACTACTACGCACACGTGCGCAACGCCAAGCTGTGGGCTATCTGGAACTTCAACGTGGGCCACGTCGAAGGCTTCGTCGCAGGCGAGGCAGGCTATGCCGGCCTGTGGCGCGAGGGGCTCTACCGCAAGGGCAGCTTCGAGAACAACTCGAAAGGCAACTCCGAAAAGCAGAACTTCTTCGTCTACACCGGCAAGGGCGGCATCACCTACAAGATCTCCGGCGCCAACAGCCTGAGCGCTTCGGTGGCTTATTTGGAGCAGGCTCCCTCGTTCCAGTCGTCGTTCGTTTCGCCGCGTACGCGCAACGACGTCACCCCGGGCCTGACCACCGAGAAGATCTTCGGCGCCGACCTGAGCTACGACCTGCACGTGTCGGGCTTCAAGGCCCGCCTGTCGGGATACTACACCCAGATCAAGGACCGCTCGAAGGTCATCAGCTTCTACGACGACCTCCAGAGCACCTACACCAACTTCGCTATGAGCGGCATCGACAGCCGGTATATGGGTCTCGAGTTCGGATTCACGCTGCCGCTGTTCAAGTCCCTCAACCTGAATGGTGCGGTCAGCTACGGCGACTATATCTACACCTCGAATCCGGTCATCACGCAGACCGCCGACAACAGCGCCGAAGTGGTGCTTTCGGGCGAAAAGGTCTACTGGAAGGACTACCACGTAGAAAGCTCGCCGCAGACGGCCGTCAATTTAGGTCTGTCGCTGCGCACGTCGAACAACCTGTTCGCATCGGTCGATTGCAACTACTACAACGCTCTGTATCTGTCGATGAACCCGCTCTACCGCACCGACAAGGCGCTCACGGGCCGTATCTTCGACAGCAACACCGCAGCCGAGAATCTGGCGGCCGTCAAGGAGATGACCGCACAGGAGCGCTTCGACAACGCCTTCGTGCTCAACGCCAGCATCGGCAAGATGTGGTACATAGTCAACCGCAAGTACACCATCGGCATATCGTTCGATGTGAAGAACATCCTCAACAATCAGGACATTCGCACCGGCGGTTACGAGCAGATGCGACTGAGCGAGGATGAAAGCGGCACCGTATCGAAATACAACCGCTTCGACTCGAAGTACTTCTATATGCTCGGCACAACCTACTACATGAATATCTATTTCCGCTTCTAATGAGTAAAAATATGAATACGATCGCTAAAAAAACGATACTGGGTCTGGCAGCGGCATTTATGCTGACGGGCTGCTACGAGGACTTCGACACGCCCGAAATCGAACAGCCGGTCACCCTTACTCCGACCCACACGATCGCCGAGTTCAAGGCCATGTACAACACCCGCGGCGCATTCGACGTCACCGACGACATCATCATCGCCGGCAAGGTTACCACCGACGACAAAACCGGCAACTTCTACAAGAGTATGTACATTCAGGATGAAACCGCCGGCATCGAGATCCGCATCGGCCGGTCGGGCCTGTACAACGACTACAAACTCGGTCAGACGGTTTACGTGAAGGCCAACGGTCTGCGTTTGGGCGGCTATCGCGGTATGGTCAATCTGGGCGGCTGCATTCCTGAGAACTACAGCTACGAAACCTCCTATATCGAACCGCAGCTTGTCAGCGATATGGTGATCCTGCGCGGCGCTCAGGGCGACCGCGTAGCTCCGCTCGATCTGAGCAACGGCAAGATCCCTGCCTCCAGCTACGGCAAGTGGGTGCGCTTCGAGAATGCAATCTTCGAGGGCTGCACCTACTACGACATCGACGGAACCGTCAGCGGCGGCAACATCAAGATCGACACTTGGGCCAACAAGGACTACTCGGGCGAATCGTCCGTGGGCAAGTATGGCAATGCCATATTCAATGTCAACGGCACCAAGATCAACGTCCGTTCGAGCGGCTACTCGAAGTTCGCCGGCGAGAAGACCCCCGAGGTAGGTACCGCCTGCAACATCGAAGGCATTATGGTTTACTTCTCGGGCGGCAGCCCTGCATACCAAATCTCTATCAACGGTTTGGAGAATATCGAAGTACTGAAGTAACTGTAGTATTTCCCTGCAAACGAACGGGGCTGTCCGAACTTGTCGGACAGCCCCGTTCTTCATTATTATTCACTTGACGCTTCAGGCGGCTAATCACGTCTGAAGTCAGACAGAGCATCTGTGCGGCAACGTACCGCAATCAGAATTTATGCGCCAGCTCGGCAGCCTGCCGGCATCCGTCTGTCTTGTCGATATCTCCGACATTCAACACGCCGGGCACAAGCACCTCGCCGACCATAGTCCACTTTATCAACTCGGCGGTACGTTCGATCGGGATGCGCACACCGTCCAGCACGGCGGGGTCGTGCTCCTCGCAGCAGGCGATCAATCCGCACTTCTTGCCGGCAATATCCTTGCCGCCAATGACCAATGAGTACATACGATCGATTACGCCCTTGATCTGCGCCGGAATGGAGTACCAATATACCGGCATAGTGAATACAATGCCGTCAGACTCCAGCAGAGCCGGTGCGATCGTGTTGAAATCGTCGTCGAACGAACAGGCCTTGCCGGTCTTGTAACAAGTCTCGCAGGCGTGACAGCCTCCGATTTTCAGCATCGCAGCATCGAAACGCTGTACGCTGTGTCCCAACTTCTCCGCCTCGCTAATGAAGGCCTCCGTCATAGCGAAACTGTTGCCGCCACGGCGGGGACTTCCGGTTACAACTGCTATTTTCATGATTTATTTACTAATGGTATTGGAATTTTGGTTATAGGCCTTGGCCACACATTTCCACTCGCCGTTCATTTTCAGCAGCAGAAGGTAATCCGTAAAGTCGATCCGTCCGCCCCAGCCCTCCTCGAGCACGCGCACAACGGCCATAGTCTCCTCTACCGCAATCACATCGACACGAGCCTTGAACTCTTCGCCGCCGTCGACGGTATCCACATTATGATAGAACTGCTCGATCGAGCCGTGCTCCAGCTTCCCGTCGAGAAAGCCGAACAGTACGGCATCATCGGTGAACAACTCGCGCGCATACCGGCTGTCGCCCTCAGCCACGCTCCTTACGAATTTCAATGCAGCCGCTTCGACTGCCTCATACTCTTTGATCGAATCTCGCATAACTAATTCATTTTTTGTTAACCGATTGCAAAGTTAAGCTGTAGTACAGGATTTCACAAGTACAGAAAAAATATTCATATACTGAAAAATTATTCAGTATACCACCGTTTTGACGTATTATGCGTACCTTTGCCGATACAAAGCCGAACAATATGTACGAAAGGAAAATACCCATAGATATGAGCTGCCCTCTGCGGCTGACTATGAGCCTGATAGATTCCAAATGGAAATCCTGCATACTCGACGAACTGCGCGGCGGACCGCTGCGGCCCAGCGAACTGCACAAGGCTCTGCCCGAAGCTGCACCGCGCGTGCTCGACCTGCAGCTCAAAGAACTTGTCGATGACGGATTGGCCGCAAAAACCATATACCCCGAACTGCCGCCACGATCCGAATACTCCATAACCGAACTGGGCGCATCGCTGCTGCCCATACTCGACGCTATGATCGAATGGGGCACGCAAAACAAATCGCTCTTCGAAAAGAAATACACCACCCCGTAATACTTTGCGACTAAGTTGCGACTTCCTAAGAAGTTGCGCGGGCCGAAGCCTCCGCCGGCGGAGGCCTGCGGCTTTTACACCGGTAATAGTCTACATAATTTGTCGCGACTAAGCTGCGGCCCAACGGGCCGCGCGGGACGCAGCCTCCGGCTGGCGAAGTCCCGCTATTCGCGGCCCTTCGCAGGCTGCGCCCGCAACCTTGCGACAACAATTTCCGGCATAATCCGGCGCGAATAATTGCGGCTTCAATGAAACCGCGCGGGCCGCAGACTTGGAGCGGCGGAGAATTGCTATGCTCGCCTCCGCTGGCTGCGCCCAATA
>CAYYUW010000124.1:0-1979 GCA_964474985.1 uncultured Alistipes sp.
TATATCCACGAGTGGCCGCCGTTGCGGATGCGGAACTCTGCGGGTATGCCTGAGCGGCGCATAGCGCGGAAGAAGTCGATATTGCCGTCGAGCAGGTAGTCGTCGTCACCGCAGTCGATGCGCCAGCGCACGGTCTGCATCGCCTCGGCCTGCTCGGGTGTGATCGCCGCGGAGAGTTTGTCGATACCCAGCGAATCTATCAGGTGCATATACTCCTCGGTGTAACGGTCGCTGCTGTTGTCGGGAACTCCTGAGAGCCGTCCGCTGAGCGGGCAGGCCGACGAAAACAGCTCGGGGTGGCGCATTGCGTAAAACACCGTTCCGTAGCCACCCATCGACAGTCCGGCGATTGCGCGGTTGCGTTTGTCGCCGTCGATGCGCAGTCGGGACTCCACGACAGGAATGAACTCCTCGATGAAGAAGCGTTCGTAAGGCCAGCCATTCTGGTCGAAATAGCCGAAGTGCAGGCCGTTGTAGTCTTCGCCTTCGCCGCTGGCGTCGGGCATCACCACGATCATCTCGACCGAACGTCCTTCGGCTATGGCGGCATCTATGATGCGTTTGGCACTGCCCGACTTGGGCCACGAACGGTGCGTGCCGTTGGCGCCGTGCAGCAGATAGAGTACTGGATAGCTGCGTTCGGAACGGTCGTATCCGTCGGGCAGATATACCGAAAATTCCTTGTCGGCATTCAGCAGCCGGCTGTGCACGGTCATCGTTTCGATCCGGCTTTGCGCCGCTGCGCACAACGAGACGAGCAGTACGCAGAGTGTAAATATTATACGTTTCATATTTCAACAGCAAACTGGTTTAACAAAGCTATCTCTTCGGGCCAGCGCTCCTCGACGGGCGTTTCGAGAATCAGCGGCATATCGTCGAAGCGGCTGTCGCGGGCGATATACCTGAAACAGTCGAGTCCTATGCACCCTTCGCCGAGCGGTGCGTGACGGTCGACACGGCTGCCGAGCGGTTTCATCGCATCGTTGAGGTGCATTCCGCGCAGATAACCGAAGCCGACAACGCGGTCGAACTCCTCGAAAGTGCGTTCGCAGGCAGCCTCGCTCGACAGGTCGTAACCCGCTGCGAAAGCGTGGCAGGTGTCGATGCAGACCCCTACACGGCTCTTGTCGCCGACCATCTCGATGATGCGGGCGAGGTGCTCGAAGTCGAAGCCCAGATTGGAACCTTGACCGGCCGTATTCTCTATTACGGCCGTGACGCCGCGGGTGCTCTCCAATGCGATGTTGATCGATTCGGCTATGCGGCTGAGGCTCTCCCCGACGGATATTTTGCCCAAATGCGAACCCGGGTGGAAGTTCAGCCGGTCCAGACCCAGCTGCTCGCAGCGGCTCATCTCGTCCGTGAAGGCCGTGCGCGACTTCTCCAACCCTTCAGTCTCAGGGTGTCCGAGGTTTATCAGATAGCTGTCATGCGGCAGTATGTGCCGTGCAACGAAGCCGCTTTCGGCACAGCTGTCGCGAAAGGCAGCGATCGTCTTTTCGGCGAGAGGCGCTGCTCGCCACTGCCGCTGGTTCTTGGTGAATAGTGCGAATGCCGAAGCCCCTATGGCCGCGGCATTGTGCGGGGCGTTCTCGACGCCGCCGGATATGCTTACATGCGCTCCGAAATATTTCATAACTGCTCGGGTTCAATTATTACCGCAAAGCTAAGATTATTTTACCGAATTTCCATACGCCACCGCCGAATTGCAGTCGCCGCGCGACAGTATGCGACCGCAACTTTTGAGGTGAATAATTGCTTCGCAACATAATGGATATGGCAAAATCGGGTTGCATCGCAACCCCGCGCCCGCCTCCCACCAGTAACACAATAATCACCTTCGGCCGACCTGCGCTATTTTTTCATTGAATATACTCACGTTCGGCAATGCCGAATTTATTTGGCATTGCCCTCGCTTATGAGTATATTTGCGGTCTGAAATTATCGACAGGAGAGATTTACCGACAGATGACATTACA
>CAYYUW010000125.1:0-6401 GCA_964474985.1 uncultured Alistipes sp.
GAGCAGACCCTTGCGCTTCGGGCGGTCACCCGCGTTCGCGCAAGGGTCTGCTCGCAAAGGGTTATAAGACTCGTAACCCCAAGAAGACGACCTCGAAGTTTATTATTTCAAGAAAGAAAAAATAATTAAAAGAGTAACATAATGAGCCGTTCATTAAAAAAAGGACCGTTTATCGACCCCAAGCTCGAAGCGAAAGTCATTGCACAGGCCGAGGGCAATAAGAAGTCTGTAATCAAGACTTGGTCGCGCGCAAGTATGATCTCGCCCGACTTTGTGGGTCAGACAATTGCAGTTCATAACGGGAATAAGTTCATCCCCGTTTACGTAACAGAAAACATGGTGGGTCACAAGCTCGGTGAGTTCGCTCCCACCCGTAACTTCCGCGGTCACGCCGGTAACAAGAAAAAATGGGTAGAAAATGGGTGCAAGAAAGAATTTAATGGCCGAAAAACTCAAGGCCGATAAGAAGCAGAAAGCTATCGCTATTATGCGTGACTGCCCTACGTCTCCCCGCAAAATGCGTCTGGTGGCCGACATCATTCGCGGCGTCGAGATCAATAAGGCTCTGGGCATTCTCCGCTTCTCGAAGAAGGAAGCATCTATCCGTATGGAGAAACTCCTCAAATCCGCAATCGCGAACTGGGAGGCCAAGAACCCCTCGGAGCGTTTAGAGGATACCACCCTCTGCGTTAAGGAGGTCTTCGTAGACGGCGGCCGCATGCTCAAGCGCGTGCAGGCAGCGCCTCAGGGCCGTGCTCATCGCATTCGCAAACGCTCGAACCACGTTACGATAGTTGTTGATAAAAAGGTAATCGAAGAAAATAAGTAAAAGCAAATGGGACAGAAAGTTAATCCGATAGCAAACCGTCTGGGTATTATTCGCGGTTGGGACTCCAATTGGTTCGGCGGTAAAGATTTTTCGTCGAGACTGGTTGAAGATGAGAAGATCAGAAAGTACTTGAACGCCCGTTTGGCCAAGGCAAGTATTTCGAAGATTATCATTGAGAGAACTCTCAAATTGGTGACCGTAACCATCTCGACTGCCCGTCCGGGTATCATCATCGGCAAGGGCGGTCAGGAGGTCGACAAACTCAAGGAGGAGCTGAAGAAGCTCACCGGCAAGGACATTCAGATCAATATCTTCGAGGTTAAGCGCCCCGAGATCGACGCCGTGATCGTTGCCAACAACATCGCCCGTCAGCTCGAAGGCCGCATCTCGTACCGCCGCGCCGTCAAGACCGCAATCGCTTCGACGATGCGTATGGGTGCCGAGGGTATCAAGATTCAGATCTCGGGTCGTGTCGGCGGCGCCGAAATGGCACGCAGCGAAACCTACAAGGAGGGTCGTATTCCTCTGCACACATTCCGCGCGGATGTGGACTACTGCCTCGCCGAGGCTATCACCAAGGTAGGTATTCTGGGTATCAAGGTATGGATCTGCACCGGTGAGGTGTACAGCAAGCGCGATCTGTTCGAGATCGCCGGCGCAAGTGCCAACGCTGCAGCAGGCAACCAGTCTTCGCAGGGCGGCCGCGGCAAGGGCGCTCCCAGAAAGAGAAGAAACAACAATAATAAGTAGGACCTTTTAAAGCGATAATAGAAAATGTTACAGCCAAAAAAGACCAAATTCAGAAGAATGCAGAAAGGCCGTATGAAGGGCTTCGCGCAGCGCGGAAACCAGCTGGCATACGGTTCGTTCGGCATCAAGGCACTGGAATCGACGTGGATCACAGGCCGTCAGATAGAAGCAGCACGTCAGGCTATCGTACGTTATATGAAGCGTGAAGGTCAGGTGTGGATCCGTATATTCCCCGATAAACCCATTACCAAGAAACCTGCCGAGGTTCGTATGGGTAAAGGTAAAGGCTCGCCGGAAGGTTTCGTGGCTCCCGTAACCCCGGGCCGCATTCTCTTCGAGGCAGAGGGCGTACCTATGGAGGTAGCACAGGAGGCACTCCGTCTGGGCGCGCAGAAGCTGCCTATTACCACTAAGTTCATTGTAAGACGCGATTACACCGAAAATTCAATCTAAGACTATGAAAAGCGCTGAAATAAAAGAGTTTTCGATTCAGGAGCTGACCGAGCGCATCGAAGCTGAAAAGGCAAACCTCGCAAAGCTGAAGGTGCAGCACGCCGTATCGCCTGTCGAGAATTCCTCGTTAATCAAGAAATCCCGCAGAGATATAGCTCGTATGCTGACGATTCTGCGTCAAAAGAATCCTAAATGTTAATTGCCACTATGGAAAGAAATCTTAGAAAGGAGAGAATCGGAGAGGTTGTCAGCAACAAAATGGAAAAATCCATTGTGGTTGCCGTTAAGCGTAAGGTGAAGCACCCGATCTACGGTAAGTTCGTCAACAAGACTACCAAGTTCGTCGCCGAGGACGCCGAGAATACCTGCAATGCCGGCGATACCGTCCGCATTATGGAGACCAGACCTCTCAGCAAAACCAAGCATTGGAGATTAGTAGAAATAATTGAAAGGGCTAAATAGTTATGATACAACAAGAAAGCAGACTGGTCGTAGCTGATAACAGCGGTGCGAAGGAAGTTCTTTGTATCCGTGTGCTCGGCGGCACCAAACGTCGCTACGCATCTATCGGCGATAAAATCGTAGTGACCGTTAAGAACGCTACCCCCTCGGGCGATGTCAAGAAGGGTACCGTTTCGAAAGCGGTAGTGGTTAGAACCAAGAAGGAAATCAGACGCGCCAACGGTTCGTACATTCGTTTCGACGACAACGCCGTAGTGCTTCTGAACAACCAAGGCGAAATGAGAGGTACCCGTATTTTCGGTCCCGTAGCCCGCGAGCTGCGCGACCAGTATATGAAGATCATCTCTCTGGCTCCCGAAGTATTGTAATCTAAAAACAGACCAAAAAGAGTATGTCAATCAAATTACATATTAAGAAAGGGGATATGGTTTACGTGAATGCCGGCAACAGCAAAGGGCAGTCAGGTAAAGTGTTGGCAGTGGATGTCGATAAGCAGCGCGCAGTAGTCGAGGGCCTGAATATCGTCAAGAAGCACACCAAGCCCAACTCCAAGAATCCTCAGGGTGGTATTGTCGAGCAGGAGGCCGGCATACACATCTCGAACTTGCAGCCGCTCGACCCCAAGACCGGTAAGGCTACAAAGGTCGGCCGCAAGCTCAACGATAAAGGTAAATTAGTCCGTTACGCTAAAAAGTCAGGGGAGGAGATCAAATAATGGCAACATACATTCCTACACTCAAGACAACTTATAAGGAGCAGATCAAACCTGCCCTGATGAAGGAGTTCGGCTACAAGAGCATCATGCAGGTGCCCAAGCTGGAGAAGATTGTGATCAATCAGGGTATGGGTCAGGCTGTCGCCGACAAGAAGCTCATCGAGGTCGCACAGGCCGAGCTGACTCAGATCACCGGCCAGAAGGCTGTACAGACCCGTTCGCGCAAGGATATCTCGAACTTCAAGCTGCGTAAGGGCAATCCTATCGGTGTGCGCGTGACGCTGCGTGCCGATCGCATGTACGAGTTCCTCGAGCGTCTGATCGCCGTGGCACTGCCGCGTATCCGCGACTTCAAGGGTATCAACGAGAAGTTCGACGGTCAGGGCAACTACACCCTTGGCATCACCGAGCAGATCATCTTCCCCGAGATCGACATCGACAAGATCACCAAGATTTTCGGTATGGAGATCACCTTCGTAACCTCGGCCAAGACCGACGAGGAGGCTTACGCACTGCTCCGCGAGTTCGGCCTGCCGTTCAAAAACGCTAAAAAGAATCAATAAGCTATGGCAAAGGAATCGATGAAAGCACGCGAGGTAAAGCGTGCGAACCTCGCAAAAAGATACCAGCACAAACGCGATGAGGTAGCTGCACGTGTCAAGAGCGGCGAGATCAGCGAGATGGAGGCTTGGCAGGAACTCGCCAAACTCCCCCGCAACGCCAATCCTATCCGTCAGCACAACCGCTGCAAGCTCACGGGCCGTCCCAAGGGCTATATGCGTCAGTTCGGTATCAGCCGTATTCAGTTCCGCGAGATGGCCTCGAAAGGCCTTATCCCGGGCGTGAAGAAGGCCAGCTGGTAGGCGTATAAATTCCGTGGATTTTCGGGTGAACAGCATCTTCATCTCTCCTCTTCAAGGCCCCGTCAGGCGGGTCGGGCGGAGGAAAGATGAAGATTGCGACCCTGAAAATCACTTTTTTTGCGGAATTTTTTACGATTATTTGGCAGATATTGATTAACTTTACGCGATTTTTCGGGCATTACCGTCGCAAGCGACGCTGTGAAGCGGAGCCGGTGGCGGGAATTGTTCGTGTAAATAGCTAATTATTAACTAATTAATTTTAACTTTTAATCACAATGACTGATCCAATTGCGGATTTTCTCACGCGGATTAGAAACGCGGTGAAAGCCAACCATAAAGTGGTTGAAGCTCCCGGCTCAAAAATGAAACAGGAGATCACGAAGATCCTGTATGAACAAGGCTACATCTTGGCCTACAAGTTCGACACCGACGAGAAAGGTCACCCGACCATCAAACTCGCTCTGAAGTACGACGCCCAGACCAAGACCGCAGCTATCAAAAACCTTAAGCGCGTCAGCCGTCCCGGTCTGCGCCAGTACGCATCGGTGGCCGATATGCCCCGTGTGCTGAACGGTCTGGGTATCGCTATTCTCTCGACTTCGAAGGGCATTATGACCGACAAGAAGGCTCGTGAGGAGAATGTCGGCGGCGAAGTCCTCTGCTACGTTTGGTAACAGCGCACACCATCGATCTGTAAACGGGGCGGGCCAGCGCCGGAAAGCAGCGTGAGCCGAAAAAAGCGAAAGCGGCCGGTTTCCATTGTACCGCGGATGCGAGTAGCGAACCCCGAAATTATTAATGAATTAAACTTTAAACAAAATGTCAAGAATTGGTAAATTACCTGTAAACTTACCCGCAGGCGTCGAGGTCAAGATCTCCGACGACAACGTGGTAAGCGTGAAAGGGCCACTTGGGACACTGAGTCAGAAGGTCGACTCAGATATTACCGTCAAGGTCGAAGATGGCGCTATTCACGTGACTCGCCCGACCAACCAGCCGCGTCACCGCTCGCTGCACGGTCTCTATCGCGCACTGCTCCACAATATGGTCGTAGGCGTAACCCAAGGCTACGAAATCAAGCAGGAGCTGGTCGGTGTCGGTTTCAAGGCCGAAGCCAAGGGCCAGATTCTCGAGCTGAGCCTCGGTTATTCGCACGATATATATCTGATGGTTCCCCCCGAGGTTTCGGTTACCGCCGTTACCGAGAAGAAGGGCAACCCTATCGTAACGCTCAAGAGTTCGGACAAGCAGCTGATCGGTCAGGTCGCCGCCAAGATCCGCTCGCTGCGCAAGCCCGAACCGTACAAGGGCAAGGGTATCAAGTTCGTAGGTGAAACTCTGCGTCGCAAGGCCGGCAAGTCGGCAGGCGCTAAATAGTAAAATCGTATAGCTATGTCATTGAATAAGATAGAAAGAAGAGAGCGCATCAAGATGCGTATCCGCAAGATCGTGAACGGAACTGCCGAGCAGCCTCGTATGACCGTATTCCGCAGCAACCGTCAGATCTACGTTCAGTTCATCGACGATGTTCGCGGTGTTACTTTGGCGGCTGCCTCGTCGGCAGACAAGGAGGTTGCTGAAAACGTCGCAGGACTCAACAAATCGCAGGTGGCAGCATTAGTAGGCAAGCTGGCCGCCGAACGCGCCACGGCCAAAGGCATTTCGACCGTAGCGTTCGACCGTAACGGTTACCTGTATCACGGAAGAGTAAAAGTGTTAGCAGATGCCGCCCGCGAAGGTGGTCTTAAATTCTAAGCGATATGTCAAATACTAACATAAAAAAGGTAAGAACCAGCGACCTCGAACTCAAGGACAGACTGGTAAGTATCCAGCGCGTAACGAAGGTGACCAAGGGCGGTCGTACTTTCAGCTTCTCGGCTATCGTAGTGGTAGGCAACGAGAACGGCGTTGTAGGTTACGGACTCGGCAAGGCCAGCGAAGTTACCGCAGCTATCGCCAAGGGCGTTGAAGATGCAAAGAAGAATCTGGTAAATATTCCCGTTATCAACGGAACGATCCCTCACAAGCAGGAGATGCGCTTCGGCGGCTCGCTGGTTATGATCCGTCCCGCCGCTCCCGGTACCGGTGTCATCGCCGGCGGTGCAATGCGTGCAGTGCTGGAGTCGGTTGGCGTGAAGAACGTGCTCGCCAAGAGCAAAGGCTCGTCGTTCCCCCTCAACTTGGTGATGGCTACCGTCGGCGCTCTGCTCGAACTGCGCGACGCCTACACCGTGGCTCATGCTCGCGGCATTTCGATGAACAAAGTGTTTAACGGTTAAGAAAGTTGGGCATTATGGCAAAATTGAAAATCACTCAGCTCCGCAGCCGC
>CAYYUW010000126.1:0-7460 GCA_964474985.1 uncultured Alistipes sp.
ATCATAAACAGATAACCGCCGAGAGGATTCGGGTTGCGTTCGATCAACTCCACCGTATATCGGTCGGTCTCGGCATACGCCTCGTCCACAAGTCTTTCAAGCGAATCTGTCTTGCTTTCGTCGTCGCACTCACCGATCTGCATACGCAACTGCATCGCACGATCACCCGTGCGGGCAAGCCGCTCCTTCCACCGCGACAACTCGTCGTTAAGCGGGGTGCCTTCGCCGCTGCTCACCTCCCCGAGCGCAACCGTCAGTTTGCCCTCCTCGATCGCGACAAGCAGCCGCTCGAAAGGCACCGGACTGCGGCGCGACAGTGTTATGTCGCACATACGCACCGGCTCGGCATCTATCCGGAACTCGAAGCGGCCGTTACGCACCACAGTCGAATCGACCTCGTCGGGCGAGGGATCGGGCTGCGGAACCAAATATACATTCAGCCCTTCGCACTCGGCAGGTGCCGTGCCGCGAATAATCATCTGCGGGGTTTTGCCGCAGCCGACTGCGCAGAGCAGAAGCATGGTAACGACTATACGCACGTAATTCATAGCTTGGGTCCGATAAGACAAATGTAGACAAAAAAGCCGAAAAACGCAACATCTTCTCACGCCTGAGAAGATGCCTCGCAAAAAAGCAGAGAAAAATGGGGGATACGCGCCTCGGCACCGAACCTCGGGGAATATCCCCCACTCTCTGAAAAGGACTATCGGATTGTCACTGACAATCTTTCTTTATTTGGCTTCATACACCACACGCCAGCCGCAATCGCCCCAGTCGGCACCGGGGGTGACCTGCGAGTGATACAGAGTCATATACTTCTCGGTAAGAGTCAAGATATAGAACGAGTTGTTCGAACCCTGACCGCCGTCGTCGTATGCGCTGCCGATCACCGGAACGGTCGTCTTCAGCACACCGAGCACAGCCTCTTCGGGTGCATCGTGCGAGAATTCGAACACGCCTTCGGCTTTCTTGTTGCCGGCGGCATCGAACGTGGTCAGCTTGTTGCCGTCCACCTCGAATACCATCGTCTGGTCACCGGCGGTTTCGAATTTGATCGCGTTCCACCACGTAATACCGGTGAACGTTTCGGGGGTATATCCCGCCGATGCGTATTTCCAATATCCATGAGCGCACATATCGCAAACAGCGGCCAAACCCTGACGGAATCCCCACGTCTTCGAAGCAGTCATATCGGACTTGTCCTTGGCTCCGGTGAAATGGCCCATCCACTCGTCGAACACGTTGGTTACGGTGATCTGGACGGGGACAGAGTTGACTACCTCATTGTTGGACATAGCCGAATAGTAGATGTCGTAAACGCCGTTGGCCTCTAAAACGACGATCTTGTCGTCGGTCAGGAAGGTCTTGTTGCCCACGTGCCATACGCCGCCCACATCGGGACGGTTGTTCTTCAGGTGAACATACTGGTCGCCCTCTACCACGCCGTCCTGATTGGGATACGGCTGGGTCACCTCGAGTGCGGCGGTAAGCTCCTCGACCGAAATCGGAGCACCGGCATTGGTGACATACTTATCGCGCAGCGTGTCGTCCTCGATCGGGTTGCAAGCCAATCCGAACAATGCGACCGCGCCCAAAACTAATCCGAACTTTATGTTTTTCATAATTCTTTCAGTTTTACCGTTTTTGACTTATTACATTTTAGCCCAATCGACATACATAGCCGACGGATCCCAACCCGGGTTCTGCTCCAAAACGCCGTTCGACAAGTCGATCTCGTCCTGCGGAATAGGCCAGTAACCCTGCGTAGTCTTCAGACGTGTCTTATAGTCGTACCTAACCATAGGCACCACCTCGGCTGCATTGATGACATCGAAGCCGGTCTGCCTGTTCAGGGCATCGCCTGCCTCCTCCAACGACGGGCCGCTCCAGCGGAGCAGATCCCACCAGCGGATCGACTCGAATGCCAGCTCGTACTTGCGTTCGTTCTTGATCGCCTCGAGCGAGTAGGACACCGGAGCCAAATGCGAGCGCTGACGCACGCGGTTCAGACCTGCAGCGTCCTCCTTAAGCTCGGACTGCATAAGCAGCACATCGGCGAAACGAATGTGGATCAAGTCCTGAATCTGAATCAGCTGCTGCGAGGTCTGAGTCGAAATGTCGGGGTAAGCCTGCAGGCCGAAAGCGTAGATGCCGCCCTTTGCTGCATTGTAGCTGTTGATGTTGATATACTTCTTCTGGAAATAACCGGTCTGCTCGAAGTAACGGTACGAAACGGTGTAGTCGGGTTCGTTGGGATCGAGCTTGCGGTCGAGCAGCACGTTGTTGGCATCTTCGGGATCATAGGCCTTGTAGGACCAAATCGAGCCGGTCAGACGCGGATCGGTCTCATAACCGTCCAAATAGGTCTGCTGTGCCGCCCAAGCCTGCCAGTCGGCAACGAATGCGGGAGACACCGGTCCTGCACCCCAACCGGTGCCGAACGGATAGCTCTGCTCCTTGCTGAAGTTGTCGCCCGAGGGAGAATAGAACTGCGCGCAGGTGTTCGACCACCACGTGTAGGTCCAGTTGGACTTGAGGTTGTGCTTGTTGGCGAACAGAGTCTCGATACAGCTGTTGCCGGCCCAGTTCAGACCGTTCTCAGTCACATAGTCGTAACGCAGATCCTTGTCGTTGTCATTGGTATACGAATTGGAGTAAGCCCAAACATTGCGCTGGTCGCTGAGCAGGTCGTGGCCAGAATTTGCAACGCAATCATCTATCCAGCCTATTACCTGCGACTTGGTGATGCCGCCCGGCAGTTCGCTCTGAGCGTAACGGCCGGTATAGAACAGGAATACGCGGGCCATCATAGCCTCAGCTGCGTACTTGGTGGCGTGGCCGGCCATATCCGATCCGTGAAGATATATAGCATTGGGCATCAGCTCAATAGCCGACTTCAGGTCCGAAGCGATCAACTCGTACACCTCCTCGACCGAAGCGCGGGCTACATTGGTGTTGTCGGTAGTCGTACGCAGGGGCACGCCGCCGAACATCTGCGCCAACTCGTAGTAAGCTACGGCACGGAGGAAATGGGCCTCGCCGAAATGGCGGTCGCGGGACTCATCGGTCCAGTCGGTTACCTTGTCCATAGAGGCCAGAGCCTGATTGGCGTGGTTGATCAAAGTGTAGCAACGGCTCCAAAGTCCCGACAGACCGTTAAGGTTATCCTTGTACATCAGGAAATTGGTAGCGCAGTTGCCCGAATATGACAGGTTGCCGCCGAGGCACTCGTCACTGGCCAGCTGTGCGAAATAGTACTCCGAGGAGTTCTCGGGCGATTCGAACAACAGTTTGGCATAAATACCGGTCAGCATCTCATCGGCCTCCGATTCGGTCGAAGGGAAGTTGTCGGTCGTCTTCTCGGTCAGTATGCGCGTATCGAGGAAACTCTCGCAACCGGCCAGAAGCGCTGCGGTAGACAATATATATATTATCTTTTTCATGGGAATCAATGCGTTAAAGACTAATTAAACTTGATATTCAAACCGATCATATAGGTGCGTGCGCTCGGATAGTATCCGAGGTCGATACCCGAAGCCCAACCGTAATCGCTGCCGTAGCCGATTTCGGGATCCATACCCGAGTAGCCGGTGAAGGTGTAGAGATTCTGAGCCGAGAAGTAGACGCGCAGCTGTCCGAACGGAATTTTCGGGAAGAACTTCTTGAAGTCGAAGCCCAAGGTGATATTCTTGATCTTCAGATAGTCGCCGTCTTCCATATAGATAGTCGAGATGCGGTTCCAGTTCGAACTCGATGCACTCGACAGACGCGGATACTTGTTCGAGGTGCCTTCGCCGTGCCAACGCTCGTAAATGTCGGTGGTGAAGTTGTTCAGAGGCGAAGAGGAGAAGTCGCGGTAGCACTTCAGAATCTGGTGGCCGAAGGCGCCGTAGGTCGTCACGCCCAAATCGATGCCTTTCCAGCCGATGTTGAACGAGAAGCCGAGCGTCACGTCGGGATTCGGGTCGCCGATCATCGTACGGTCGCCGGCATCGATGGTGCCGCTGTTGTCGACATCACGCCAAATGACATCGCCCGGGGCAGTCTTGTCGCCGTTGATCTTTGCGCCGGTGTACTGGTCGATCTGAGCCTGATTCTGGAAAATGCCGTCACTGATGTAGCCGTAGAAGTAGCCTATCGGTTTGCCGACCGAAGCGCGGAAGCACTCGTCGGAACCCTCCCAGAACACGCTGCCCGGGCCGTGGATGATACCGTCGGCATTGTCGATGCGGGTGATGCGGTTCTTGTTGTAAGCCAAATTGACATCCACGCCGTAGTAGAAGTCCTTGTTGACATTGTCATTCCAGTGCAGGCCGACCTCGACGCCCGAGTTCTTGACCTCGCCGCCGTTGATCGAAGGAGCATTGGCGCCCCACGACATCAGCACAGGTGCAGTAACCAACCAGTCCTTGGTCAGCTTGCGGTACCAGTCCAACTCGATTTTAAAGCGGTTCGAGAAGAAACGCGCATCGAGACCGATATTCAGCTGCTCGGAGGTCTCCCACTTCAGATCGGGGTTGAGCACCTTGTAAGCGTACGAACCGGTGCTGATGTTCTCCATAGTGTCGCCGAACGAGTAGCCGCCGTAGCCCTGATTCGAGGTTATGGTACCGATATGCTGGTTGCCGGCGACATTGCAGTTACCGTTTTGGCCCCACGAAGCGCGCAGCTTCAACTGGTCGATGCCGCGGGCATTCTGCATAAACGGCTCGTTGGAGATTACCCAGCCGGCCGATACCGAGGGGAAGAAACCCCAGCGATTGCCCGGGGCGAAGTTCGACGAACCGTCGCCGCGCATAATCACGGTAGCCATATACTTCTCCTTGTAGTCGTAGTTGATACGGCCGAAGAACGAAGCGATAGCGCCCTCGCCGCTGGGAGAGCCGCTCGGCTTGGGAACATTCTGAGTGCGGGTTGCGTTGTTCAGATAGGCGTGCTCGAGATCATTGAAGCTCAGCTCGTAGTTGGTTGCCGACATACTCTCGCCGTAGCCCCACTTCTCGACCGACTGACCGACCAGAATGTCGATAGCGTGATCCGAGCTGATATTGAACTTGTAGTTGATCGTATTGTCCCACGTCCAGCGGTTGTAGAGCGACATGGACTGGGTGGCCGAATTGACGTCGCCGCTGTCATTCACAGTCAGCTTGCCGTGTTTGGGCGAGAACGAGCGGTAGCTCGATGCGCCCATCATATAACCCACCTGCGTGCGGATCAACAGATCCTTGACAGGCTGCAGCACGGCGTAGAAGCTGCTCTGCAGGTAGTGCGACTTGCTGCGGTTCTGGTTGACCGACCAGTCGTAGTTCGCGAGCGGGTTGCTGTTCGAGCCGTTGGCGATATCCCAGTTGTAGCCGTCGGCCACCTGATCGGCATGCAGATAGTAGTTGCCGTCGGCGTTGTAAGCGTGCATCAACGGGCTTTTCACGATAGCGGTGTGGAGATGATTCCAGTAGATGCCGCTGGTCGAGAACGAACCCTTTTGATAGTTGTAGCGATAGTTCAGCGTTTCGCCCACGCGCAGCAGATCCAGATCGCCGCGCTTGAGCACGACATTGTCGGTATTGATACGCAGGTTGTAGCGCGTCAGCGAGGGGAATGCCGAGGGAACGCCCAGCGTAGCCTGCTGCTGCGTCCAGCCCAAACCGATCGAGTAAGTCGAGCGCTCGGTGCCGCCCGTGAAGTTGAGCGTGTGGCTCTGAATGGGAGCATCTTCGTTCTGCATCTCCTTGAGCCAGTTGGTGCCGTTCCAAGTGCCCTTCTCGATAGCCTCGAGGTCCTTGGCCGGAATGTAGGTCTCCCACGTCCACGGCTCGTAGCCGTCCATCACGCGGCCCTCGTCCATGATATTCATGAACTCGCTTGCGGTAAGGATATTGGGCAGCTTGTAAAGATTCTGCACGCCGTAGTAGCCGTCGTAGGCGACTTCGCCCGTGCCGGCCTTGCCTTTTTTGGTGGTGATCAGGATGACGCCGTTGGCGGCACGCGCACCGTAAATGGCGGCCGAGGCGGCATCCTTCAGTACGTCGATCGACTCGATGTCCGAAGCGTTAAGCGACGAGAGCGAACCGTTGGGCACGCCGTCCACGACATACAGAGGTGCATAAGAGCCGACGGTACCCATACCGCGAATGTTCACCTTGAAGCCTTGATCGAGGAAACCGCCGTTCTGAGTGATGTTCACACCCGGGGTTTTGCTCTGCAGGGCGCCGAGCGGATTCACCGTGTTCATCTTGGCGATATCATCGCCCTTGACCTGCACGGTAGCGCCGGTAAACAGTTTCTTCTTCTGCACGCCGTAGCCGATTACGACCACGTCTTCGATCATATCGCTGTCCTCATCGAGGACCACGCGCAGCAGGCCGGCACCGGTAACGGGCACTTCCTTGGGAATATAACCGATAAAGGTAAACTCCAGCACGGCACCCGTGGGGACGTTGATCGCGAACTCGCCCTTCTCGTCGGTCGCGACGGCATTCGTGGTGCCCTTTTCGATCACGTGTACGCCTACGAGCGGACCGTCGTCACCTCCTTCGACCGTACCCCTAACCGTAACCTTCTGACCGAAAGCGCACAAGCTCAGCCCTAAAAACAAAATAGTTAACAATCTTTTCATAAGACCATTTGTTTTTAATAGATTAATTAGTAGTAAATGTGTTGTGTGTTCAATAGTCTTTATCACAGGAACGAACCGCCAGTCGACAGTCATTCCTGTTTTAAAGTCCGTTGTAAAATTATATCATTTTTCTTTCTAAACAAAAAAAATTTAACACATTTTTAATATTTTTTTCACAACCGCACTATTCGCACAAACACCGGCCGGCACGGTCCTAAGCTGAAACGCAGAACTTTCACATCCACCGGCAGATGCTTCGGCCACATCAGATACGAATACGGCATTGCACGAACCGTGTTTTTAAAAATTTTTATTAACACAGCCCGTATATGACGCCATGTCTGCATACAAAAGAAAAAAGTCCGCTTTGCGGACTCTTTCCATACCCTATCCAACTCTACTTCAATCTGTCCAACAAGCCGATGCGGGCCGCTTCGCCCTCGAAATTGGGCGTGAAGATACCTCGGCCGAGCTGCTCCTCGATCTCACGGCGGGTCCAGAATCGTCCGCCGTCGAGTTCATCGCTCGGAGCTATGGCACCGTCGTAGCAGCAGCAATAGACATTCACCAACTCCCGCTCGCGCGGCGAGCAGAACACATACGAGCAGACGAACTCCGCCTCGAAAGATTCGATACCCAACTCCTCGCGCGCCTCACGCTGCAGGGCCGACTCACGATCTTCGCCGGCATCGATATGTCCGCCCACGGCCGTATCCCACCGTCCGGGCTGTATATCCTTCCACTCGGGGCGGCGCTGCAGATAGAGCCGTCCGAGAGAATCGATCACGTGCAGATGCACCACGGGATGCAGCAGCATCGACCCTCCATGGCACTCGGCACGCGA
>CAYYUW010000127.1:0-13575 GCA_964474985.1 uncultured Alistipes sp.
ATAAGAACACCTTCCCCCAAGGAGGGAGGGAGGGAGAAGGAAGGGAATCAGAGAAGGGGGGAGAGAGGGGAGAGCGAGAGAGATAGATAGAGAGAGAGAGAGAGAGAGAGAGAGAGAGAGAGAGAGAGAGAGAGAGAGAGAGCGCACCACACTCAGTATTCCCAAAGTGTCAAATAAACAGTAGCAGCTGCTGTTACCATCACCCTTGCGCTGTCTTCAGAGTGAGACCTACAGACCTGGAGGCCCATCTAGCTCCCACCTTGGATGTACCCCAAGACAATCCACAGTACCAAGCAGCAGGAGGGAAGGCCTTACATGAAGCCCAGCCACCGTCTCAAAGTTCCCAGGAGTCAGCAGCCCTGGTGTTGTCACAGTTTCCAGAGCCACAGGAGCAGCAATCAAAACAACTCACCTGGGCACACAACACAAGCCAGGCACTTTCCCCAGAGCTGTCGCTGCCAGCACATTCATCACTGGGAGGCGGTGTTTTGTTGTCTCCATTTCAGAGGTGAGAACTCATTTTTTTTGATGAAGCCGCTGGCGGGGCAATGCTCTTTTCTGTTTTATTGCCGTGCGGCGATAAGGCTTTCGAAAAGCTGCTCCCACTGCGCGCCGATACGATCGAGCGAGTAGAGTTCGGATTTGCGGATGCACTTTTCGGCCATATTCCTGCGCAGCTCTTCATCTTGCATCAGCCGTGCGAGAACTTCGGAGTAAGCGTCGAGATCGAACGGCGGCACGAGGACGCCGCACTCCCACGACGGAGCGACTATCTCCCTGACGCCTGCCGAGCAGTCGAATGCGACTGGTATCGCGCCTGCCTGCTGCGCTTCGGTGAGAACCAACCCCCAGCTCTCGATAGACGAGACTAAGCATAAGATCGATGCGCTGCGGTAGTACTCCCACGGAGTTACAGTGGCCGCATGGAATGCGATTCGTTCGAGGCGCATCTCTTTGGTCTTGCGCCGCAGATTGTCGGACTCGGTGCCGTCGCCGACGATGTCGAGCCGCCAGTCGGGAAAACGCCCCTGCACACGCTGCCATATCTCCAAAAGGCGGTCGACCCGTTTGTCGGCATAGGAGAGGCGGCCGAGGTACAGCACCTCCTTGCGCTTGAGCGAAAGGTCTGCCTTTTCGGGCGGCGGGAGCTGTGCATTCGGGATCGTATACACCCTGTTATTTTCAGGCAGTTCGAGCCGGTCGATCAGATCGCGGCGATAGGCGTCGCAGAGTACGATGACGGCGTCGCAGTGTGTATAAACGCGGCGGTACTGTTTTTCTATGCGGCTATGTATGCGACCGAAAAGCGCCTCCAGCGGCCGCTGTATCAACTGGTAGCGCATCCGTTTTGCAGGGTTCGATGCTGAGCGGATTCGCAGTCTGTCCCATTTGGCCTGCTCCTCCCAAAACGGTACTCCGTGGCAGGAGAAGACCACCGGCACGTCGATGCGCGAGGTAAGGTAGCCGATATGTCCGAGCAGGGTGCTTTGGATGATTATGATGTCGAAGCGGTGCTGCCGGCTGCTGTCGATGATGAAATCGAACAGCTGCCGCTCGGTACACTTGCCGCTGCAGAAGATCGATTCGATATTATGGCGGTCACGGTCAGTCAGCAGCCGTTCGTTCACGCTTTCAGCCAAAACGCAGACTTTCCAGCCGCGCGGTGCCAGATATGCGGCCAGATCGGAGGTTACGCGCTCGGCACCGCCGAACGGGTATGCGCAGCGGTGGACGAAAGCGACACGGCGGCTCATAGCCACTTCTTGTATTTGAAGAATCCGAGAATGATTCCCGACAGCAGCAGCATCAACCCGATAGCGAACAGGTAGCCGAAGCGCCAGTGCAGTTCGGGCATAAAGTCGAAGTTCATGCCGTAGACGCTGGCGATAAGTGTGGCCGGCAGGAAAAATACCGATACGATGGTGAAGATCTTGGTGATGTTGTTCTGCTCGATGTTGATAAGACCGAGGGCCGTATCCTGCAGGTAGTCGAGTCGCTCGAAGCTGAAGTCGGCGTGGTTGATCAGCGAGTTGACGTCCTTGATCATCAGCTGCAACCGCTGGTAAATATCGTTCGGGAAACGCTCGCTGCGCAGAATGCCCGACAGTACGCGCTGACGGTCGAATATGGTCTCGCGGATCAACATCGTGCTCTCCTGAAGGCTGTTGATGCGGCGCATCGAATTCTTGTCTACTGTGTCGCCCGAGTTCAGATCCTTGCTCAGGCGGGCGATCTGCTTCGAGACCGACTCAACGAGGTCGGCGTCGAAGTCGATGCGCACCTCGAGTATCGAGATCATAAGGTGATATCCGGTGGGATATGCGCGGTAGTTCATCTGCAGCTTCTTCTCGGCCTCGCGCACGGTATGCGACTCGGCGCTGCGGACCGATATCAGCACTCCTTCGGAGATGATGAGCGAAACCGGCTCCACGGCAAATGTGTCGCCGCTCATAATGAAAAAGTTGGAGTTGGAAAAGATAGCGTTCTCCGTCTCGAAATATTTCGACGAACTCTCGATCTCCTCGACTTGCTGTCGGGTCTGGAGGTTGATCTCCATAAAGTTCTCGACGGCCTTCTGCTCCTTTATGGACGGCGTCATCAAATCGATCCACAGAATGTCGTCATAGCCCAGCTCGTCGAAGAGCTTGAGGTCGGCATTGCGGACGATTTTGTTGTATTGCTTGAGGTAAATTGTAATCATCGGCTCCCTGTTTTTCGGAATTTTACAATACGTTGTTTCGGTATCGGCGGCCGGCGGCCGCGCAGGGGCGTAAATCAATGCGCCGAATGTCCGGACTGCTCCCGCAGCCCTATGACGTTCAGCCCGGATTGGCGTGGGGAGAAACCTTGACGCCCTCGCGCCACAGCTTCTTCAACGCCTTGTCTTTTTCTTCGTCGTAGAGATAATCGATTTTCTGAGTCAGCCTCAGGTAACTTTCGGGATGCTGCTGGTGGCCGTATTCAACCAGTGCCTCCCAAACGTGTTCGAGTCCGAAGGTAAGGGCGCGTTCCAATTCGTCGCTCTCCTCGGGTGATACGTCGGTGCGGACCACCCAAACGCCCAACACTAACGGCGTGCGGGTCAGGCGGCGCCACTCCCCGTCCACGTCGAACGTGTAGCGCCTGCCGGTCGGCTGTGCGCCCACTTCGGCATCGGTTTCCGACGCGCTCCAGTCGGCGGGCAGCGTGTGCCGCTCGACAATTTCGGGTGCTATGCGCCACAATTTGGCGGCGAGGGTGCGCAGAATGTGTTCGGTGACGAGGGTGTCGGCATCGTAAACGATGCGTGCGATGCGCTGCAGAGGCACGTCGCTCGACATACAGATACAGCCGGAGGCGTTCGACGCGACACAGTACGAGGTGAGTATGCGGGTGTTTTTCAGATCGCGGGCCATAGCGGCGGGGACCAGTGCCATATCGGCACGCCCCTCGGCCACGGCGTCAATGCAGCCGGCGGCCGAGGACGACAGCAACTCTGCACGCAGATTCTCCGCGTGCCCGATACCGTAAGCGAACGGTACCGTATCGAGATACGAAACCAGTGCTATTCTCCGCATTACTGCCATCGTCCATAATTTGTGACATTAGGTTCAACATAGCCGGTGCGCAATACTCCGCACCTTAAGTCGCCGCTAAGGTAATAATAATATTGGTATTTTTCATTCCATACGGTCAGTTTTTCCATATTTTTTAGAAAAAATGGCGCCGCCTCTTGACAAAGGGGGTTCGGCGAACGTATATTTGCACCGTCGCCGGACACCGCCGCACCGACACCGAATCCCAACAGAGAGTGCGGCGGGTTTATCCCGATTCCAAAGTCCGCGACAATGGCGCCGACAGTGTGCGGCACCGGTTCCGATCGCAGGATTCAACATATCGTCAACAGGATTTTTCAACTTATCGACATCCGTCGAATTGCGTTTAACCAGCAATATAACTGCTGTTTTCCGCACCTGTCAACATCTTTTGACAATTTATCGACAACATAATAACAATGAACAGAACCTATCTCATATCGCTTATCCGCTCGGCAGCCGAGCAGGCCGGATATGCGTTTTGCGGCGGAGATATCCGTTCGGCTGCGGCCGTGATCCGCTCGTATCCTGCGGCGTGGCTCGAAACTCCGCAACTCGTATCGTTTGACGGCGGCAGCGAAGGTTACGCCTCGTACCGCGTAACGCTGAGGCTGCTTTCGGCGGCCGACCGCCAGTCGGTGCTCGATCCCGAACCCGCTTGGGCTGCACTCGAAACCGATGCAATGTCGATCGTCCGCACACTGGCTTCGTCGCGCGGTGCGGCTCAGGTGCGCGATGTCAAGTGTACCCCGTCGTCGCTCGTCACCTCGAACCATGGCGAAACGGCATTGTGCATAACTTTTATCATTAGTGTTGAATATTGTTTATAAGTCTATGATGCGATTTACTCAAATACCTGAACCATACTCGTCTGCGGTGAGTCCGGCAATGTTCATTCTTGACGGCGCCGATGTGGACAAGACCGTCACGGTCGAGATTCTCGATGCCGACAGCGGCGCCGTGGCAGGCAAGCAGCGGCTCAAAGGCCTTACTCGCTATGCGATCAATGCGGCTCCCTATTTCCGTCCCCTGTTCCCGCTGTCGCCGGCGGTAAATTCGGTCACCTACGTAGTCCCCTATTACAACTGCGTGCGCAACTGCCGGCTGCGGGTCGGCGATGTGCTCTCGGAGACGGTGCCGCTGGTTCTCTGCTCGCCGCGGCAGTCGCCCGTGCCTGCCGGCGCGTTGATGACCGATATGCCGCTGCGCAGGACCTTGGCGGCGGGCGAGAGCGACGAATTGAGAATCGTCTCCCTCGACGGTTCGATCACCGCCCGATTCTCGATGACACTCGCCGACGGATCGGTGCAGGAGTTCGAGATGAGCACCGAGGAGATGGAAAAAGTGGTCGGTGCAATAGTCGATCTCGATTCGCTGCAGCGTCGCGCAGGAGCCGATATAAGCCGCTTCACGGTGGCGCTGACAAGCTCCGAAGGGCCGTCGGGCGAGGTGGCGTACGAAGTGGTCGAGAGGGTGCCGGATGCCTGTCGCGTGGTGTGGGTGAACAGTTACGGCGCGTCGGACTATTACACATTCGACCGTATCGGCGAGAGGCGGCTACAGGTCGGCCGGATCCGCTCGGACGAGGATCATCCCGATGCCGCTACCACCCTGAAAACCATTCTGTCGCTCGACTCGGGCATACGTCCGCGCGCCGAGGCGGAGGCTCTTGCGGGAATACTTTCGTCGCCGGCCGTGTGGATCGTCGAGAACCGGCGGGCGAAGGCTGTGCAGGTGGAAACCGACGGCTGCACGCTCGATGCCTTCGGCTGCCCGAACCGTTTGTCGCTGCAGCTCAGTTACACCGAAACAATCTCACTTACAGTCTGACCCCCATGGAACTATACATAGACAACACGCTTTGCGACATCGATCCGGCTGAAAACCGGCTGACGATAGCCTTCGACGCTTCGGCGCTTGGCGATATCGACTCTCTGCGCGAAGGGCGGCACTATCGCCTGACGATTCCCGCGAGCCGCCGCAACCGCAGCATAATAGGCGACAGGGACCGTATCCGATCGTTCGAAATGTTCAACTCTGCGGCGCATACCGCCCGCATAGAGTACGACGGGGTGCCGCTCATCGAGGGCACGGCATACCTGACGGGCTGCCGCCAATCGTCCGACGGGGGCAGCTACTCGATCGAGGTGGTCGCGGGTTCGCACCGCTGGGCGAAAACGGCCTCGCTGCGACAGCTGTCGCAGACCGGACTGGAGTATGCCTGCCGCTTCGATTCGGCCGCCATAGAGCAGAGCTGGGCCGAGGACGATGCCACGGTGCGGCTGCTGCCGGTAATTCGCGACAGCTATGGCGCCCAACCCTCGGCGGTGGAGCTGCTGCCTGTGCAGCACATCCCCTCGAGCGACGATTACCACCCCTTCATCTCGGTGCACAAGATGTTGGAGGCGATTTTCGCCGATGCCGGATACACTGTGGAGAGCCGGTTTTTCGCCGGCGAGCTGTTCCGCAGCCTCATTTTCAGCGGGCAGTATCATACCCGCGACACAGCCCGACTGGATGCCCGATTAGGGTTCCGCGCCGGCCGCTCGGCTCAGTCCGAGGCTGCGGCGGACAGCTACGGCTGCGTGTATGCCGACCCGTACACCGGAATCAATACGGTAGGCAATCTTGTCGACACGGTGCAGGCGACCGAGACTGCGGCCGACCTGAGGGCGGCGGACGGCTCGTTTCGGTTGGTTGAGGGCGAAGCGGTATTCTCGCCTTCGGAGAAGGTCACCGCTTCGATAGCGATGCGGCTGCACTATGCCACCGACTACCGCATCGAGTCCCGCACACGGCTGCGCGGATTCGACCGCGTGCGGCTCGATCTGAAGACAGAGTACCGCTTCACGCTGGCCAACCGCTTCGAGGACTACCGTCCGCGGTTTCATTCGGGGATGGAGTACCGTGCGGTGGTCTTCGGCCACACCGAAGGCGACAGCTATCGCATCTGCTACACCGCGACCCGGAACGGCGCCTCCTCCTCGGCCGTGGCGGCGGAGTTCTCCTCGCAGAGCTGCCTGCTGTCGGTGCCGTCGTCGGTCGAAGCGAGCGATCCGGTGCTCTACCGCAAGGCGGCCGGCAGTGCGGTCTACGAGCCTTGTACGCTCGACTGGGCGCTCTATGGCGGCCACGTGGCGATGACGGGCCGGACGGAGGTCGATGTTACGGTATGCACGGCTCCGCGCGAGATATCGGCCTCGTCGCCGTTCTGTTTCCGCGATATCGCTTTCGGCGGCGCCGACGAGGGGCAGCGGTTGACACTCTGCGAGGATACGCGGGCGTGGCCGGTGTTCCGCACGGCGCCGGCGGTAGGCTCTACGGTGACTATGGCCGACATCACGGCGCACGGAGTGCGGCAGGCGACGCTGCTGGAGGCCCTGAGGCAGATGTTCGATCTGAAGTTCTACACCGATCCGATAGAGCGCAAGGTGTATGTGGAGCCGGATTCGATGTTCTTTTCCGAGGAGCGGGTGATCGACTGGAGCGACCGTATGGTCGGTGACGGGCCGGTGGAGGTGTGCGAACTCGGCGCCGGAGAGTTGGAGTACACGCGCCACTGCTACCGAAGCGGCGACGGCGCTGTGGCGCGCTACAACCGGACGGCCGACGACCGCTACGGCGAATGGACGGCGCACGTGGCGTCGCATCTGGCCGGCGAGGGCGAGAGAGAGGTGTGCAATGTGCTGTTCGCTCCGACGATCAACGCCTCGCCAAGCGGTGCGGAGGCGGTGTCGCTGCCGCAGGTGGGCGATCGCGACGGCGAGGACGATTCGCTCTATTTCCCCGCCAAGATACTCTCCTATCGCGGTTTGCGCAGCATTCCCGCCGGCTGGAGCTGGGGGCTGGCCGGTGACCTCTATCCGCTGGCGGTGTTCCACGGGGCGGGTGAGACGTCGCTCTGCTTCGAGGATCGCGACGGCGAGCAGGGGCTGCACCGTTACCACGACCGGCACTACGAACGCATCGATACCGCACGCAGCGTGACCGTCCGGTTGAGGCTCACCGCTGCCGACGTGCTGCCGATCATCGCTACCGACCCTGCGGGTTACGATCTGCGAGCACTGTTCCGTCTGACGATCGACGGCGAAGAGGGGCTTTATCGTCTTGAGGCTATAGAGGAGTTCCGTCCTGACGGTTCTGCGCCCGCTCTGTGCCGTTTCACTCAATGGGTGTAAATATGGGACGCTACAGTGATTGCATCGAACGGCTGGCTGAAACCGCCTGCACGGCCGAACAGGCGCGAAGCGTAATAGCATTGCTCGACGAGGCCGGACTGCTCAACGAGGGCCGCTGCCGCGGAGTGGCTTTGGGAGAGTATGTGGATCGGCTGGTGAGGGGCGGCCGACCGAAAACCGAGGCGATAGAGCAGGCCGCCGAGGATTTCGGGTGCTCGTACCAAACTGCCTGCCGCGACGTGTACGACAAACTCAACATCAGAACAATTCAAAAACTGAAAAGATGAAATCCGAAATCAAAATTACCTGTTCGGCCGAGGGCGAAGCCACGATCGACATCGAAGGCACCATAGGCGTGAGCGAGCAGATGCAGTTCGACGAGCCTAAAGATCGTGTGGCCACCTACGAGCGGTTCCGCGAGGCGCTCGATCGCATCGGCCGGCTTGAGGCTGACCGTATCACGGTCAACATCCGCTCGACCGGAGGCAGCGTAGCCGATGCGCTGTTGATATACGATGCCCTGTGCGCGACCGAGGCTGTCGTCACTACGCGCTGCTACGGCTATACGGCCTCGGCGGCGACCGTAATAGCTCAGGCCGCGGCATCGGGTCTGCGCGAAATATCGCCCAACGCCCTGTACCTGATCCACCGCTCGGCAAGCTCCGCCGAAGGCAATGCCGTAGAGCTGCAGCAGAGTGTCGACCTGCTCTCGAAAACCGACCGGCGTCTGGCCGAGATATACTCTGCCCGCTCGGGCAGGGATGTGGCCGACATAGAGGCGCTTATGGCAGAAAACGGCGGCAATGGCCGTTGGCTCACGCCCGAGGAGACCGTCGAAGCCGGATTGGCGGACCGCATTATCGAGGAGGAGCCGCATCGCAAGAGCACGCTGAGGCGTATTGCAGGCACGGCCGAAAAGTTAGTGGCGGCATTGCGCCGCGTCGTAGGCGGCCAGCGGCAGCAGGCGCCCCTGCCCGCTGCGCCGGCTGCCCCGACTCCCGAAACGCCGTCGGCTGCGGCATACGATGCGGCCGTCGGGACGCTGCGCCGCGGTCAGGAGTCCGTCTCGCCCACCCGAACCCTCGAAAGGGAGGACCCCTCGCAGCGCGGCGAGGAGATTACGCCCAACGGCGTGTCATACAGTCGCGATGCGAATGCTCTGCGGGGTTCGTTGTAAAACAGTTCAATTCATTGCGAATCGTGTGCGGATTCGCCCGCAGCAATGCGGCAACAATGCACATAACAACCTTTTAAAACTTTTTTATTATGAGTCAGTTGATTGAAAATCCCAAGACCTATGCGGGTCGTGAACTCGAAAACATCTTTTTCCGTCCGCTGCTTACCGGACCCGATGCCATTGATTTGGGCATCAAGGTGATGTACAATATGCCGGTGCCGACGACGCTGAACTTCTGGCGCCGCAGCGGCGACATACTCCAGAAGTACGGCACGGGCGGCTGGAGCGGCGGCACGGCAGCTTCGAAGTACCAGAAAACAATCGATATGCAGAAGGTGAAGGCCGAGATCGGCTATTCGGCATCGGACTACTTCTCAATGGTTTACGAGCAGATCGTGGGCCGCTCGGATGTGAATCTCGACGACCTGTCGGGTACGGAGCTTGAGCAGGCCGAGACCGAGCTGTTCCGTCAGGCCATAGCCGAGAGTATCCGCGCCACCATGTGGTTGGGCAATACCGAACGCGCAAACGGTACCCTCGCCACGTTCGACGGTCTGCTCAAGTCGATCCACACCGACCGCAGCCGTATGGCGCAGTTCTCCTACACCGCCGAGGAGTTCGAGCAGGCCGGTTTCGCCGAGAATCTGCTGCGCGACGTGCTGGCAAACGCACCGGAGGAGCTGCGCGCCCTCAAGTCGGAGGGCAATCTGGCCTTCTTCTGCACTTCGGACGTCTATGCCGCCTACGAAAACACGCTTGACAGCGCTATGCTCGATGCGGCTTACGAGGCCAAGCAGCAGGGACGCACGACGCTGTCGATGCGCGGCATTCCGGTGATCGACCTGCAGCTGGGCAAGTACCTGAAGCAGGTGCAGGATCTCCCCTCGTCGTTCGTGATACTCACCGACCGCCGCAATCTGGCGCTGGCAGTCAATACGTCGGATTTCCCGGGCACCGAGGTGCGTATGTGGTATAACCCCGATCAGATGGAGAACCGCCAGCGGGCCGTATTTATGGCCGGATGCGACTACCTGCTCCACGAACTCATCTCTTATGCCTACGTCGCATAACGATGGCTCTGACGGATTTTAACCGAGCGTGCGGCTCCCTCGTCGGGGGAGTCGCCTCGCTTCGGCTTATCGGGGCCGACGCACTGTCGGCGGTGGAGTTCGATCTCGAGACACTGCGGTGCAAATCGCTCCAGCTGCGTAAGGGGTGCTCGTTCGTCGCTGTGGAGTTCGTCGAGGGATCGGCTTCGTATACGCAGAAAACGGAGTATGCGGCCGCTCACCCCGAGGTGACGCATCGGATAGTGTTTTCGATTCCGCTGCGCGAGGATACGGCCGCATTTGTGGAGCGGCTGGCAGACACCTCGGCCCGCTGCGGCATCGTGGCTGCGGTGAAGATGTCCACCGGCGTGGAGCTGCTGGCGGGTTATTCGCCCCTTTTGGGCGGCGAGCAGCCCCTGAGGTTGGCCGGCGTCGCGGTTTCCACCAATGCTGGCCGCAAGGATCGACCTCTTGCGGTGGTGACGCTCGAAAGCCGCGATGCGCAGCTGTCGGCCGCAATGTAATGAATGCAAGGCAAATAAATTTATCTTTCGAATGGAAAGTGCAAAACCGAAAATATTCGCCCTTTCTCCCGCGCCCGATCCCTATGCGGTCTCGGGAAGTCGCGCGAGCAGCGACAAATACTGGCGCTGGGGCGACGACAATATGTTTCCTGCGGCGTTGGCGCTAATGTCGCGACGCTCGACCACCCACCGCCGCATAATCAACGACAAGGCCGACTACATCTCGGGCAAGGGCTTCAACTACGACCGGACGCAGAAACTGCTCGGCGCGTTCATCGAGCGGGTGAACGGCTCGGGAGAGTCGCTGAGGCAGGTGCTCAACAGATTAGCTTTCGACAAGTCGCTGTTCGGCAACGCCTTCTTGGAGGTAGTGACCGACGCACGGCACTCGTTTCTTGCGCTGTATCATCAGGATGCGTCGCGGTGCCGTATAGCGCGCGACGGCGGGCACGTTCTGCTGCATCACGACTGGGCGCACTTCAATCCGTCGCAGGCGTCGTTGCTGCCGCTGTATCCGCACTTCGAGCCCGACAGCGAAGGCAATCTGCGCTCGATAGTCCACTACAAGGACTATGAGCCGATGTTCGAGCACTACGGCGTGCCGCCCTATATCGCCGGTATGAATGTTTCGGCCATAGCCTACAAGACCGACAAGTGGAACATCTCGCGACTCGACAATTCGTTCCAGCTGTCGGGCATTATGATGCTCGACGCCGGAGTGGACAGCGAGGAGGCGGCATACGAGATGATGCGCTGCGCCGAACGCCGTTTCGCCGGTTCGCCCGGGCAGGTGATGTTCGTAATCAAGGAGGGTGCCGGCGACGACAGCTCGCGATTCATACCTATCGGCTCGGCCAATGACGGCGACTGGAGCCAGCTGCACGATCAGGCTACGGGCGACATCGTGGTGGCGCACTCGTGGTTCCGCGCCCTGAGCGGGCTGGATTACGCCTCGGGCTTCAATGCCGAACGTATTCTGCACGAGTACGAGATAGCCCTCAACACGGTCATTTTGGGCGAGCAGGCCGAACTCATGGAACCGATCGAGGAGTTGATGCGCACGGTGCTGGGTCTCGACACCTCGTCGATGCAGATAGTGAACCGTCCCCCGACCAAGGCCAAGCCGCTCTATATGCGCGTGTGGGAGGCCCGCAAGGCCGACGGACTCGATTACGACCCCGAAGCCGAGGACGAGCGCTATTTTCTTGCACAGATAACCAAGTACAACCTTAGAAACATCGATTGACGATGCAGAATTTGATTACACCCGAGCGGGTGGCCGAGGAGGCCTTCGCTCAGTTGGACTACATTACGCCCGACCGCATCAGCCCGCTGTCGATCGCCGTGGCGCAGGAGAAGTTCATCGAACCGGTCTTCGGCAGCGCGATGACAGCCCGTATGGCTGCTGGCGGTTATCCCGAACTGCTCGACCGGTATGTGGCTCCGGCGCTGGGGCTTTATGTGCATATGCTTATGATGCCGATGCTGGCGCTGCGGACCGGCGCTGCGGGAGTGGTCAGGGCCGGCGGCCAGTATCTCGACTGTGCGACCGATATGGAGGTGCAGCGCAACCAGCGGGTCATAGCGTCGCAGGCTTCGACGCTGCTGCGCAAGGCCGTGTCGATAGTAGAGGCTTCGCCCGAGGAGTACCCCGAGTACGACGCCCGAAACAACATTCTCAACCGCTGCCGCATAGACGGCGGCATAATACTGTAGGATTATGGAGACAGGAATAAGATATCTGTTCGGAGCCGTCGCCGCACTGGTCGGCATATTCGCTCCCGTGGGCGGAATGATCGCCTGTGCGTTAGTATTCGTGGCCGTGGACTTCTTCACCGGTGTGGCGGCTTCGTACCACCGTGCCAAGCGCTGCGGCGTGCCGTGGAGCTTCGAGAGCCGTCGGGCGTGGGATACGGTGCGCAAGGCGGTGTTTATCGTGGTGGGTATAGCGCTCTCGTGGTTAGTGGATGGTATGGTACTCGGGTTCGCCGATCTGCATATAGCGAACCTCTTTACCGGTTTCGTCTGCGGTGTGGAGCTTTGGAGTTTTCTCGAGAACGGCGCCGAGGTGTGCGACTACCCGCCTTTCAGGTGGCTCAGGCGATTTATGTACAGGCAGCTGACAGAGCATCTCGGCGGCAGCGAAACCCTTTCAGGCGATGACCGTAGCGATATCGCGCGCTGAGCGCAACCGAAACCCGGGTAACATACGCCGCTCGGGCGTGCGCTACCGCGGCGAGCGGCGGCCGAGTCGCGATCCCGAGTTCAAGGAGTTCGAAAGCGACAGTTGGGGTTACCGCGCCATGTTCGTGTTGCTGGATACCTATCGGCGGCGTTACGGAATAACCACGCTGCGCGGTATCATAGCCCGCTGGGCGCCGCCCTCGGAGAACGACACGGCGGCTTACCTCGATTTTGTCGCTGACCGCAGCGGCATCGCTCCCGACGACGAACTGCTGCCCTGCGATGTAAGGCTGCGGGCGGTGGTCGAGGCTATGAGCCGTTTCGAACGCGGCCGCGAACCCTCGCCCGAACAGCTCGCCGCGACCGACGAGGGGTGGCGCCTGTTCCTCGCCGACAGAAAATGACCCGATACGCCCGAGCCTGTGCAGGCTCGGGCGTATCTTCTTTTGATATGGTGATTATTTACGGCGAAATACATATCTTTGTACCATATATTCTTCAGCTTGATTTGCCAAAATGCAAAATTTCTTCTATATTATATTATAAATAACAAAACTCAATACACTTTCATAAACATTGATCTATTAGAAAATACTATTCATAATGAACTCTTCAGATCAAATTAAGATAATCGATAAAAAAACAGTTTTGAGGTTATTGATGATTATTAACCTAAGTGTGTGCGTTTTTGCTCACAAGCGTTATTAAACTTTGTCTGCGAATGCTAAAGTCTCGAAAATAAATCATAACTTTGCAATTAGATATGCGCTCGCGCAGACAAAGACCAATCAATGTAAGTAATAACTTATATTCAACATATTAAGGAGTTTCCTTGTAGTCGCTAAAAGGTTTGGTCTCCAGTCTGCCTACAGGGAAGTTTCGGTATAT
>CAYYUW010000128.1:0-4265 GCA_964474985.1 uncultured Alistipes sp.
GCGCCGGCCGCGGATCAAGGCGCGCACTATGCGCCGCGACGCATAGTCGACCGGCATAAGCATAGGGTAGCGGTGAGTGTCGGTATCGAGCAGCGGCGTTGCGACGAACCCGGGGCGGATATCGGTAAATTCGATGCCCAACCCCTCGATACGGCTCAGCTGGGCGAGACATTGCAGATAGGTGCCCTGCATCCGCTTTGTTGCCGAGTATGCCGGTGCGGCGCCAAGCCCTTTGGTTCCGGCGATGCTGGTGACGGCTGCGATGCGGCCGCCGCGTATGCCGTTGTCGCGAAAATAGCGGAATGCACAGCCGATCATCCTGCAAAACCCCTCGCCGTTAAGCCTGAGGGTGTCAAGCTCGATCGACGGATCGAGCTTGAGATTCTGTTTTCCCATTCCCGAGACGTGGAAATAGATATCCATGCCGCCGAGCCTCTCGACCAGATGCAACAGTCGTGAGCCGGCATCCTCCGAGGTAATGTCTATGGTAGCATATTCGACACGCTCGGGTGCCAGTGCGTGCAGCTTTTCGAGTTCGGCGGTGCGACGGCCGCACACGCCAACCCTGTATCCGCGCCGGATGAAATCTTCGGCTGCGGCGCGCCCCAAACCCGAGGTCGCACCCATTATCACTATCCGTTCTGTCATATCGATTATTCTTTCAGTATTTCGTTGCAGTCAGCTATGAATCTCTCGTATCGCGACCGTGCGGCATCGCTCATTTCGATAGAACCGGCAGCCTCGGGCGTTACGATCCGGTACCCGGGACACAACACCCACACCGGCACGACATCGACCCCGATCGATGCCGGCGCATCGCCTACGCGCGACAGCCGCACATCGAGCAGGAATCCGCCGTCGCTGTATCGCCACTGCTGGTTCGATACCATATTTCCCAAGGAGTAAGCCACGGCCCACCGGCCCAACGAATCACGTTCTACACGCTGCACCACGTGCGGGTGGCTGCCGACAATAAGTTCGACGCCGTGCCTGCGGCAGAAGTCCGCAGTCTGGCGCTGCGAACTGTTCGGATGCCGCCGGTACTCCTCGCCCCAGTGAATCAAAATGCAGATGCAATCCGCCCGCTGCCGGTCAACGGCGTCGATATCGCGCAACATAGCCGTTGTATCTATCCGGTCTACCGCCATACCTTGCGGAACGGGCAGCCCGTTTGTCCCGTACGAGTAATTGAGCATTGCTACCGTCAACTCTCCGGCCGCGAGGTAGAGCGGCCGGCGCTTCTTCATCTCGCTCGAGTCGGCGTATGCACCCGTACAGGCGATGCCTATGCTGTCGAGCACACTGACAGTTGAAGCGATACCTCGGGCGCCGCGGTCGCATACATGGTTGTTGGCAAGCCCTACGGCATCCACGCCCATATTATATAAAGCCTCGGCTATCGCAACCGGCGACCGGAACATCGGATAACCGGAATAGGGTGGCCGGCGGGCAACGGTAGTCTCGAGATTCACGACCGCCAAATCGGCCTCGCGAAACATCCCCGCCACCGATTCGAACGATCGCGAGAAGTCGTAACCGTCCGCTGTCGCCGCAGCTGTCAGCTGCGGTGTATGCACCATAACGTCACCGCCGAATAGGATGCGGGCGCGCCGTACTTCGGGCAGCGGGACTTCACCTGCCCGAAGCATGGCCTGCGCAACGTCATTCTCCGCACCGGTCCACGATACGTACAACGCATTCAGTGCCGCCGCGACGACAAAGAGTATTGCCAAAACTATTCTCATCTTCTGTTCCGAATTGCTATCTGTTCCACTTCATCCGACAGCTTAAATATGTCAAAGTTAGGAAAATTTGCTTTCAAATACAATTATTATCGGGCATATATGTATCACGGCAATAATTGCAGTCACCGTATATTGCTCTTTATCGGATTTTTGCTAATTTTGCCGATTGGGACGTGACCGCCGAATATGGAACCGGTATTGCATTTTCCCGTTTAAGTATTTGATAATATGCTCTATCGGAATAAAGAGCAACAAAAAGAGAACAGTATGGAACAAAAATTCTGTCAGAGTTGCGGAATGCCGCTAACCGACCAAATCAAAGGAAAGAACGCCGACGGCAGCATCAATGAAGACTATTGCGTCTATTGCTATAAGGACGGCCAGTTCACACAGGATATCACTATGGAGCAGATGATCGATTTCTGCGCCCGATTCACCGATGAAATAAACAGGCAGTCGGGACAAAATATGACTCAGGAACAGGCAAAAGAGATGATGCGCCAGTATTTCCCGCAGCTGAAACGCTGGAAAAAGTAGGCAGACAGCTTTCCGATACGAAAGCCCTCGCAAAGACGGCGCGCAAAAATCAAAAATAACTTTTATGCAATTTTTATCGGACAATAATCTTACAGGCGTGGTCATCGGGCTGCTCACGTTTTTGGTGATCGGACTGTTCCACCCATTGGTCATCAAGGGCGAATACTATTTCGGCGTACGCTGCTGGTGGGCATTTCTGCTGCTCGGCATCGCGGGTATCGTCGCAGCCGTTATGATAAGCAACGTGCTGCTGTCGGCGCTGTGCGGAGTCTTCGGCTTTTCGGCCCTGTGGGGCATCGGCGAGTTGTTCGAACAGCGCAAGAGGGTAGAGCGGGGCTGGTTTCCCGCCAATCCCAAACGTAAAAAGTAGGAGGCGACACCCCCGAGCGGCATCGCCTCTCACCGAAAAAGGGGCATATCAATCGATATTGTCCAACATACTTATGTTCGCCGCTATCTCCTCGTCCGCGACGCGGTAGTTCTTCAATTTGCCGTCGAAATACTGCTCGTATGCATAGAGGTCCACAAGTCCGTGCCCTGACAGGTTGAACAGAATGGTCTTGGCCGTACCCTCCTCCTTTGCGCGCAGCGCTTCGCGTATGGTCGCGGCAATGGCGTGTGCGGATTCCGGAGCGGGGATTATGCCTTCGGTGCGGGCGAACAAAACGCCTGCCGACAGCGTGTCGAGCTGGGGAACAGACTGCGCCTCGATCAATCCGTTTTTCAGCAGCTGGCTGACTATCGATCCGGCGCCGTGATACCGCAGTCCGCCGGCATGGATTCCCGCGGGGTGGAACTGGTGGCCGAGAGTGTACATCGGCAGCAGCGGCGTGAATCCGGCCACATCGCCGAAGTCATACCTAAATGCGCCGCGCGTGAGCTTGGGGCAGGACTCAGGCTCCACAGCAATTATCCTCGTCCGACGTCCCGCCGTCAGGTTGTCGCGCAGAAACGGAAATCCGATGCCGCTGAAGTTGCTGCCGCCGCCGAAGCATCCGATAACAATATCGGGATAATCGCCGGCCATCTCCATCTGTATACGCGCCTCCTCGCCGATTACGGTCTGGTGCAGCAGGACGTGGTTGAGCACACTGCCGAGACAGTATCGCGTGTTCTGCGGATCGCGCAGAGCCATCTCCACCGCTTCGGATATGGCCATGCCGAGGCTGCCCGTGTCGTCGGGATTCTTCGCGAGCGCCGCCCGTCCTGCCTCGGTAAGCATACTGGGCGACGGAACGACATCGGCGCCCCACGTCCTCATCATCGATTTGCGGTAAGGCTTTTGGTCGAAGCTGATTCTGACCATAAACACCTTGACGTCGAGTCCGAAGTGGCGCGCTGTCATAGCTATGGCCGAGCCCCACTGTCCGGCGCCGGTTTCGGTGGTCAGGTGGCGAATACCCTGCTTGGCATTGTAATAGGCCTGCGGTATGGCCGTATTGAGCTTGTGCGATCCGGCGGGCGACACGCTTTCGTTCTTGAAGTATATCTTTGCCGGCGTGTCGAGCGCACGCTCCAGCCCGTAGGCCCGCACTATCGGCGTCGAGCGATAGATCCGGTAGAGGTCGAGCACTTCGTCGGGAATGTCGATGAATCTCTCGGTCGACATCTCCTGCTCCATCAGCTCCTCGGCGAATATCGCGCACATCTTCTCTTTCGAGACGGGTTTCTTGGTCGCCGGATCGAGCGGCGGCAGCGGTTTTTCGGGCATATCGGCCACGATGTTGTACCATTGCGTGGGAATGCGACGATCGTCAAGAAGGAATTTTTTCGTTTTCATCTCTATAAGTTTAAAAGGGTTAAATTCTGTGACGGACAATAAAAAACCGTCGTTTACAGCATAAGTAAACGACGGTCGTTGAAATTCGGTGAATCTATCTTTTCGCTATCGCACGCCACGGCGGGCCGACTCATTGTTTACTTCGAACAAGGAGTGCCACCACCAATATTGTGCGAAAAATGTCATATTGCGTAATATTTCGT
>CAYYUW010000129.1:0-5998 GCA_964474985.1 uncultured Alistipes sp.
GGCCGACGCATTGGTAAAGAAAGACGACATTTCGTCGCTGTTCTGCCCCGTGGGCGGCGCTGAGACGATGAAAAAGGCCGCCGCTTATCTGGGCAAGGCCGCTCCCGAGAAGGAACCGCAGGTAGCAGTGGTACGCTGCGGCGGTACGTGCGCCAAGCGCCCACGTACCAACCGCTTCGACGGCGCCCCCTCGTGCGCCGTGGCTGCATCGCTCTACGTCGGCGAGACGGGCTGCGCCTACGGCTGTCTCGGATTGGGCGACTGCGTGGCCGCCTGCGCTTTCGGCGCGATAAAGCAGAACCCCGAAACGGGTCTTGTCGAGGTCGATGCCGACAAATGTACCGCCTGCGGAGCCTGCGTGAAGGCTTGCCCCAAGGGCATCATCGAGTTGCGCAAGAAGTGGCCGAAGAATCGCGGCGTATACGTGAGCTGCGTCAGCCGCGACAAGGGCGCCGTGGTGATGAAAGCCTGCAAGGCCGGCTGCATCGGCTGCGGCAAGTGCGCCAAGGCTTGTCCGTTCGGCGCTATCACCGTCGAGAACAATTTGGCTTACATCGATCCTCAGAAGTGCAAGTTGTGCCGCAAGTGCGTAGCCGAGTGCCCCACCGGCGCTATCGTGGCTGTCAACTTCCCGCCTGCACCGGCACCGAAGCCCGAGGCCGTCAAGCCCGCCGCTGCGAAGGCCGAAGCACCCAAACCGGCTGCCGAACAGAAGCCCGAAACCGAAAAATAACGAAGAAAAGCTGAAGATATGAAAAGTTTTCCTATCGGCGGAGTTCATCCGTCAGAAAATAAATTGAGCCGCGCACAGGCCATCGAAACTCTGGCGCTGCCCGATGTGGTTACGGTATTCCTGTCGCAGCATATCGGCGCTCCCGCAGTCGCCAAAGTCGCAAAGGGCGACAAGGTGCTCACCGGACAGCTGATCGCCGAAGCCGGCGGTTTCGTATCGAGCAACATACACTCGCCCATATCCGGCACGGTGACTGCCGTGGATCTGGCCGTCAACGGCGCCGGTCTGCGTCAGCCCGCTGTGACGATCAAGCGCGAAGGCGACGAGTGGGCCGAAGGCATCGACCGCTCGAAGGAGATAATCCGCAACTGCGAACTCGACTCCAAGCAGATCATCGCCAAGATCAAGGATGCCGGCATCGTCGGTATGGGCGGTGCGACTTTCCCCGCACACGTCAAGCTGAGCGTTCCCCCGGGCAAGAAGGCCGAGTTCCTTATCATCAACGGCGTAGAGTGCGAGCCTTACCTCACCTCGGACCATCGCGTGATGCTCGAACGCGGCGAAGAGATGCTCGTCGGCGTATCGATTTTGGCAAAGGCCCTCGGCGTCGCCAAAGCATACGTGGGCATCGAGAACAACAAGCCCGATGCGATCGCCCACCTGCAGAAGCTGGCATCGACATTCTCCGGCATCGAGATCGTACCGCTGAAGGTGCGTTACCCTCAGGGCGGAGAGAAGCAGTTGATCGCCGCCGTGACCGGACGTCAGGTTCCCTCGGGTGCACTGCCGATCGACGTCGGCGCCGTCGTGCAGAACGCATCGACCGCCTTGGCCGTATATGAAGCCGTACAGAAGAACAAGCCCCTTATCGAGCGCGTGGTTACCGTTACCGGCAAGAGCATAAAGAAGCCTTCCAATCTGCTCGCCCGCGTAGGTACGCCCATCTCCGCGCTGTTGGAGGCTGCCGGCGGTCTGCCCGAAGATGCCCGCAAGGTAATCAACGGCGGTCCGATGATGGGCCGTGCGATCATCAACCTCGCCTCGCCCGTGACCAAGGGTACGTCGGGCATTTTGGTGATGAGCGGCGAAGAGGCCGAGCGCCGCACCCCCTCGCAGTGCATCAAGTGCGCCAAGTGCGTCGAGGCCTGCCCTATGGGACTGGAGCCGTACCTTATCAGCAAGATGTCGCGCCGCAAGATGTGGGAGCCGCTCGAGTCCGAGCGTATCGCCGACTGCATCGAATGCGGCTGCTGCCAGTTCACCTGCCCCGCCGCCCTGCCGCTGCTCGACTACATACGTTTGGGCAAGGCCAAGGTTATGGGTATGATTCGCGCAAGAGCTGCAGCGCAGAAGAAATAGTGTGCAATAAACAATAAGAAACCGAAAGATATGGATAACAAATTAATCGTTGCACCGTCTCCCCACGTTCACGGCTGCGAATCGACTTCGCGCATTATGCGTGACGTGCTTATCGCGCTGGCTCCGGCACTGGTGGTCTCGGTGATCGTATTCGGCTGGACAACGCTGCTCATAACCTGTGTGTCGGTACTCAGCTGCGTTCTGTTCGAATACCTTATTCAGAAATACCTGATAAAAGGTCCCTCGACCGTGGGCAACCTCTCGGCCGCAGTCACCGGCGTGCTGCTGGCATTCAATCTGCCCGTGACCATTCCTCTGTGGATCGTGGTCATAGGCGCGCTGGTAGCTATCGGCATCGGCAAGATGACCTTCGGCGGCATCGGCAAAAACCCGTTCAACCCCGCATTGGTGGGCCGAGTGTTCCTGCTTATCTCGTTCCCCGTGCAGATGACCTCCAAAGCGTTCGCCGTCGACAAGTTCGCCGACGCCTGCTCGGGCGCTACCCCGCTGGCATTCGTCAAGGAAGGCCTTAAAAACGGCACCCCCATGAACGAGCTTATGGCTCAGATCAACTATCAGGATCTGTTGCTCGGCTTCAAGGCCGGCTCGCTCGGCGAGGTCGCCGCACTGCTGCTGCTCGTAGGCTTCGCCTACCTGTTGATCCGCAAGGTCATTACGTGGCATATTCCCGTGGCCGTGCTCGGATCGATGGCCGTATTCAGCGGCATCCTCTTCGCTATCGACCCCCAGTCGTACATGTCGCCTCTGTTCCACCTGCTCACCGGCGGTGCGATCCTCGGTGCCGTTTACATGGCTACCGACTACTCGACCTCGCCGATGACCGCCAAGGGAATGATTTGGTACGGCATCGGCATCGGCGTAATAACGATGCTTATACGTACGTGGGGAGCTTATCCCGAAGGTATGTCGTTCGCGATTCTGATTATGAACTGCGTCGCCTGCCTTCTCAACAAGTATATCAAACCGCGCCGCTTCGGCGTCAAAAAGTAAGGAGTCCTCACGATGAAAAGTTCATTAAGGAATATGGTTGTGGTGCTGCTGAGCATTACGCTCATCGCATCGCTTTGCGTGGGTCTGGTAAACAAGATCACCGCCGAACCTATCGAGGCCGCCAAGCAGGCCAATATCAAGGAGGCGCTCAAAAACGTACTCCCCGAATTTGACGCCAACGGCACCGAATCGCTTACAATCGACGAGCTGCCCATTACCGTCTACACCGCCACCAAAGACGGACAGACGGTAGGTTATGCCGTCGAGACTATGACCACCAAAGGCTTCAGCGGAGTGTTCAAGCTGATGGTAGGCTTCACCGCCTCGGGCGAGGTGTACAATATCAACGTACTGGAGCACAGCGAGACCCCGGGTCTCGGCAGCAAGATGGCCGATCCGGACAACACGCTGCTCACCAGTTTCAAGGGCAAGAATCCCTCGCAGATGAAACAGCCGCTCGCGGTAGCGAAGGACGGCGGCGACGTGAACGCGCTCACTGCAGCCACCATTTCGTCGCGCGCGTATGTCGATGCCGTAGCCCGCGCCTACAACGCTGTACAGCAGATTTCGGGCGGTCAGGATGTAGCATCGGGCGCTACGTCCAATGAGGCTGCCGATCAAACCGCAATTGAGGAGACTCGGAAAGGAGACGACAATGAATAAACTGCAACTTATCACCAAGGGTATCATCAAGGAGAACCCGACCTTCGTACTGGTGTTGGGTATGTGCCCCACGCTGGCCACGACGACCTCGGCGATAAACGGTATGGGTATGGGAGCCGCCACGATGGCCGTGCTTATCATGTCCAACATCGTGATCTCGCTTATCAAGAACCTCATTCCGGACAAGGTGCGCATTCCGGCGTTCATCGTGGTTATCGCCTCGTTCGTTACGGTCATTCAGCTGCTTATGCAGGCCTACGTTCCCGCCCTCTACAAATCGTTGGGCATATTCATCCCGCTGATCGTGGTGAACTGCATCATTCTGGGCCGCGCCGAGGCTTTCGCCTCGAAAAACGGAGCCTTCGACTCGGCTCTCGACGGATTAGGCATCGGCTTGGGCTTCACCTGCTCGCTGACGATAATCGGAGCCGTACGCGAACTGCTCGGCAGCGGCGCGATCTTAGGACAGTCGCTCATCGGCGGCGACGGTATGTTGGTCTTCGTACTCGCCCCGGGCGGATTCCTCGTACTGGGCTACCTTATGGTCCTCTTCAATAAATTAACCGCTAAAAAGAAGTAAACGATGGAACAGGTATCATATTTCGCAATCATAATCGGTGCGATATTCGTCAACAATATCGTACTGTCGAAGTTCCTCGGCATCTGCCCCTTCCTCGGTGTATCGAGCAAGGTGGAGACGTCGCTCGGTATGGGCGCCGCAGTAACGTTCGTTATGGCTATCACGGCCGTAGTGGCTTGGTCGTTACAGCGATTCGTCCTCGTGCCGCTGCATATCGAGTATATGCAGACCATCGTATTCATTCTTGTCATCGCCGCATTGGTGCAGATGGTCGAGATCATTCTCAAGAAGGTCAGCCCCGCACTCTATCAGGCTTTGGGTATCTTCCTGCCCCTTATCACCACCAACTGCGCCGTGCTCGGCGTAGCGATCCTGCTGGTTCAGGAGAACTACAACCTGCTGCAGTCGGTCGTTTACTCGATCTCGGTCGCCCTCGGCTTCGGTTTGGCATTGGTGCTCTTCGCCGGTATCCGCGAGCGTTTGGAGATGGAGGAGGTTCCTGAAGCATTCCGCGGAACTCCGATCGCACTTATCACCGCCGGCATCTTGGCTATGGCATTTATGGGTTTCTCGGGTTTGGTATAACAAACCCCGAACCCGCACGAAAAACGATGCTCCGAAATTCGGAGCATCGTTTTTTTGGCCACCGCCGGCGGGCAAACGGAGGTTGAGCAAGCTGCCGGCAAAGCGGCAGTGCATTGGTGCTGGTGCGGGCGCTGCAGGGCACAAAAAAAGTCCCGCCCTAAACGGGCAGGACCTATAATCAGCCTGCAAATTTATCGGCCGATAGGCACTGAAGGCGTAGCGCACGGCTCGAAGTCCACGGTCGAGTTGTTGGTGTCGGCCGAGGTTCCGTCGGCGTTCTTCTTGCGCACGACAGCCTTGCCGTAACGCGCCGCATCGCTTGCAACGGTACTGCAATAGGAGTATCCGGCATCGAGCGACGTTCCGAAAGGCAGCTGGTAAATGGCATCCTTGACACCGAGATTTACGGCGTCGATAACCCACGAGTTGGGGATCTTGTAGGCGTTCGAAATCTTCATCTCACGGTCAGGCAGGGCCGGTATTGTATATGTACCTTCCCACTTGTAGTTCTCAGTGAACTCCTCTGCCGTTAGCGTCGGCGGGAAATATGCGATAGCATAACCGCAGTAGCCGCCATTGTTCAGAATCCAGAACGACATCGTATAGGAATACCAGCGGTCGAGATTCGGCACCTCAGGATTGTCGACATCCTTGGAGCTGTTGACCGACTCGTCATACCACTCGAAGTCGGCGACGGAAAGGTTCATACCGTTAGGGTTGGCTGACAGCAGGTTCTGCGCATTGTTGGCGATAAGCAGCGAGGCATGGGGCTGTACAGGGACATCGTCGCCGTCGCCCGGGATGCAGTATGCAGTCTGAATGGCAGTATACTCCGAACGGATATCTACGGCATAGTCGATTTTGGTCTGGGCGCTTATCTTGCCCTCCATAATCATAAGTCCGTCGGCATAAAGTACTTCGTCAGTATTGTTGACAATCTTGAAGTACTGGTCGCCGGCACGGGTATCGGGTTTGCCGGTGCTTTCCACGACATTGCCTGTGAAGAAGATCTCCTCGATCAAGAACTCCCCGGGTTCGGCATTGCGCCAGCTCTGCGAAACCTCGAC
>CAYYUW010000130.1:0-5459 GCA_964474985.1 uncultured Alistipes sp.
TAGGAGCGACCTCGTCGCCTGCCGTATAGTAGGGATAGGTGTAGGTCTTGCCGTTAACGGTGTACGAGGTGAACACGTTGGCAACACGGAAGATGTCGCGGTCGGTGCGCTTCTCGACATAGACGTCGTAGATTACGTCCGAAGCCGTGAAGACAATACCCAAAATGGTGTTCTTCATCGCGCAGTCGGTCTCTACCGGTTCCCACGATACGGGAGGAGCCGGCGACCAAGTGGTCAGCTTGACAGTGCAGCGCTGATTGGCATAGGGGGAGTTGTCATTGGCAGAAACCAAGATATCTACCGAATAGGTTCCACCCTGCTCGAGAGCGGCCTGATCGACGCCGACCTTGAACGAAGTCTTCTCCTGACCCTCGGCGAACGACACCGATGCGGGGACGTGTATGCCGGCGGGAGCAGTGCTGGTGAGGATAGCCGTAGAGGCGGCTTTATAGTTTACACGAGCTATCTCCACGTCGAAACCGTCGGTCGTCTCCTCGCAGGAAACAGTCATCGCCGTAGCGGGGAAATAGGCCTCCTGAGTACCGGGCAGTTCAGCCGGCTTGTATTCCTCGTCGTCCGTGCAGGCCGTGAAGAGTGCTGCGACGGCGAGGGCCGAGACGAAATATTTCAATATTTTCATATATACTCTTATTTACGGGTTAATTTATTCTTCTTCTTTGTCGACCCACAGTTCCACTGCCTGCGAGGGGTCAGGGTTGGTATCGCCTTCAGCAATGACGTAGCTGTTCTGATGCTCCTGCTGCGTAATTACGATGTTCCACCACGGCGAGCGGCCTTCGGTGTTGTAGCAGTAGGAAGAGGGAGCGTTGGTACCCTTGAAGCCGCGGGTCATACCGATGTTGGCACGCTTGCAGTCATAGAGCGAAATGCCCTCGCCCCAGAACTCTACACGCTTCTGGAAGATAAGTTCCTTTTGGAACGACTCGAAATCAAGAGATGCGCATTTGTACGAACCGTCGAGTATACGTTTGTCCATAAAGCCCTTGAGCAGAGCCTTGCCCTCCTCGAGGTTGGTGCGTCCTACGGCCTCGGCCTCGATGAAGTACATCTCCTCGACGCGCATCATACAAATTTCGGCCACGTTGCCGGTTTTGTAATCATTGTAAGCGCCGTTGAAAGGACGGAACTTGATGGAAACGTAGTCGCGCAGACCGTCGATATAGGCCTGACCTCCGGGCTGGCAGGTCTTATAGGCGTATTCGCGGCGGGGATCGATCCACGAGTGCTTGCGGAAGTCGCTGTCGGAAATCTTGTCGAAGAAGCCGTTCAGTACGGCGGGCATCGACAGGGGAGCATAGCCGTAGTCGGCCTCGATCGACGAGTGAGCAATGAAGTTGTGCAGGTTGCCGATGTTCTCAGCCGAGGTGGTCAGCGCCCACAGCCACGAATTGTTGGCGGCGTGGTTGTTGAAGCCGTTGATCGGGTCCTCCCACTGAGCCTGAGTCAGAGGCGTGCAGCCGCTGGTGGCAATAGCCTTGCGGGCATACTCTGCAGCCTTCGGGAAGCTGGATGCGTCGATTTCGCCATACTCGAGGTATGCACGGGCATAAAGGCCGTAAACAACCGACAGGTCGGGCATCGAGATAGCTGTGGGCGAGTAGTCTGCCAGCAGCTGCTCGGCCAATGCGAGGTCAGCGAATATGCGGGCGTAGATGTCGGTCACCTTGGCGCGGCCGTTGTTGCGCGCATCGGCAGCCAGATCGGTCTCGAGAGCGAGCACGCAGGCGAGTCCCTTCAGCCTGTCGTCGATCGTCGTGTAATTGTTCTCCTTGAACTCGTAAAGGCGCACCATATCGAGGTAGTACTTCGCACGGTAAGTATATACTATACCCAAGTAATGTGCGTACTCGGCCGGCATAGCGTCGCCTTCAGCGTTGATCATACGGATCAGGTCATTGGTGTTCTTGATCCACTTGTAGTAGAAGAACCAGTAATACTGGGCATAGAGATAGCCGGGACCCATATTTCGGCCGGTGGCGTACGCTCCGAACCAGTCGTAACCGGTATTGTCGCCTACGATAATCTTTTCTTCAAGCATGGCATCGGTCATCATCATAATGGCCGGATAGCCGAAATCGAAATGCTGCGACGAACGCAACTGTCCGGGCAGGTACATCGAACTTGGAATCGCCGCTACCAGCGCCTCCATCGCATTGGGCGATTCGGACACCTGACCCTGCGTCGCATCTCCGTTGAAAGGCAGCGACTCCTTGATACAGCCGCTGAGTGCAACTGACGCCGTGGCGGCGACGAGGATATATTTTGCTATTCTTTTCATATTGTAATGTCTCCTTTTGTATTGTTAGAACTGAATGTTGATACCTCCGGATACAGTACGTACGGGAGCATAATACGCTAATCCGGTAGCGCCCGTGAACGACTGACGGGGATCGAGGCCATCACGCTTCGACCAGTACCAAACGTTGTCGCAGGCCAGATAGATTCTCAGACGGCTAACCCCGAATTTCTTGGTCAACTTAGCCGGAATGGTGTATCCGAGTTGCAGATTCTGAATGTTCAGGTAGCTTGCGTCGGTCAGCCAGCGATCCGATTCGGCATTCTGGTACTGATCGTTGTAACGCCAGCGCGGAATGTCGCTCGAGGTGTTGTCGGACGACCAAGCCTTCATAATGTCGCGGTGAATGTTGGTACCAGTGGTGCCGCTGCGGGGCGAACCCATCATCGATGCGTAGCCGCCGTCGTAGGTCAGACCGCCGATCTGGTAGGTGAAGTTCACACCGAAATCGAAGCCGAAGAAGTCGATCGAGGTGCCGAAGCCGCCGTAGAGATCCGGAATCGCGCTGCCGCACAGATAGTCGGATGCCTCCGAGTATGTAGTAGTGGTCTCGCGGCCTGTAATATTGCCCTCGTCGTCCAAGATGTTCTTGTCCCATACGGCTTTACCCTCTTCGTCTACACCTACATACTTGGGCATGTAGAACGTGTAGAGCGACAGGCCCTCGCCAACGAACTTGTTGCCGGACATAAAGCCTCCGTGACCCTCCACTTCTGTAGTGCGGTTTTCGGGAGCGATCTTGAGAATCTTGTTCTTGATGTGGGTCAGGTTGACGTTGAAGGTCCACCTTACATTCTTCGAGTTCACCAGAACGGCGTTCAGGTTCAACTCGACACCCGAGTTGCGCATATCGCCCACGTTGTCGTAGTAGGAGAGGTATCCGAGGTGACCCGGGACGCCGAACGAATAGAGCATATCGGTAGTGGTGCGGGTGAAGTACTCGAAACCTCCGGACAGACGGCCCTGCAGGAAGCTGAAGTCGACACCGGCGTTGAAGTTGGTGTTGGTCTCCCACGTGATCTTCTCGTTGCCGTACGACTTCCAGTTCAGCGAAAGGTTGCCGTTGCCGTCGTTGAGAATATCGTAACGGTCGGTGTAGAGGAAGTTGGCAATGTTGTCGTTACCCTGCGAACCGATCGAAGCCTTGATCTTCAGCATATCGACCCAGCTTGCGTCGAACCAGCGCTCCTTGTTGATCAGCCAGCCGGCACCTGCCGACCAGAAGTTACCCCAGCGGTGATCGGGGTGGAAACGCGAGGAGGCGTCGCGACGGTACGAACCGTTGATGAAGAGACGCTCGTCGAAGTCATACTGCACGCGGCCGAAATAACCTTCATTGTTATAGAAGGAGCGCGACGACGTCGAAGACGAACGGTCGACGATGACGCCGGCCAACTCATCGTAGTTGGGATCGAACATTCCTGCGTGCGAAGCCTGCAGACCGGCGGTCTTGCGGGTGTAGTACTCGTGGCCCAAGAGAACCTCAATGCTGTGGTTGCCGCAGAATGATGTGTTATAGTTGATCAGCTCCTGAGTATTGACGTAGGTCGAACGGCCGTGAGATTTGGACAGGATACCGCCGTCGGGAACGAACTGTCCGTAGTGGGGGTTGTTCGAGCTGGTGCCGCGGTACTCATCGAGACCGGCACCGACATTGAAACGCAGCGACAGACCTTTTGCCAAAGTGGCATCGACGTATGCCGTGCCGTCGAATGCGTTGCCGGTAGTATAGTTCTTGTTGAGCAAAATCTCCGACAAAGCGTTGCCCTGAGGCAGGAACGGACGGTTCAGACCGGCGTTCATACCGTCACCGTAGTCGTACATAACGAAGCCATTGGAATCGATCATCTTCGAACCGTCTGCATTGCGCAGATAAACGGGATAGATAGGAGCGATCTGAGAAGTGAAAGCGAAGATGTTGGCGGTAGAACCCGAGGTACCCTCTTCCGACAGATTGTTCCACTTGTAGTTGACATACGAAGCGTTGCCGCCGACCTTCAGCCACTTCTTGGCCTGATACTCGGCGCGCAGACGTGCCGAATAACGGAACATATCGGTGTTGTCGACGATACCTTCGTCCTTAAGATATCCGAACGAACCGTAGAACGACATGCGCTCCGACGAACCGGTTACGCTGGCGTTGTACTCCTGACGCAGTCCGTTGCCGTAACCTTCTTTCTCCCAATCGTCCGCCGTAAGATAATAATCCTTACCTTTGTAGTTTACAAGACGGCCCATAGTGGCGCGCGGATTGACCTTGCCGTCCATACCGATGAAGTACTGGTTGTCGGGCACGGTATAGATCTGGTAGGCCAGACCGCCGTTGGTCGAGGTGGCTGTCAGCTGGGCGTTGGCGCGGGCATTGGCCGCAATGTTGTCCAGCCCGTTGGCCAAGAAGAAGTTGTTCACGGCACCGTAGTATACCTCGTAGTACTCGGCCGGATCGGTGATGTAGTCGTAGTGCTTGACAGCCTTGCTCGTCACGCCCCACTTGGCATCGACCGAAACCACGGCATCGCGGGTCTTCGAACGTTTGGTGGTGATCATCACCACGCCGTTGGCACCGCGGGCACCGTACAGCGCGGTCGAAGTAGCATCCTTCTGGATGGTCATAGACTCGATGTCGGCGCCGTTGATGTTGTTCAGGTCGCCGTCATACGGAATACCGTCCACGACGTACAGAGGCTCCTGACCGGCATTGATCGAGGAGAAGCCTCGGATACGGATTTCAGGTGCCGATCCGGGCTTGCCCGAAACGTTCACCAACTGGATACCCGGAGCGCTTCCGGCTAAAGCCTGAGCGACATTCGACGACTGAACCTTGGCGATATCTTCGGCCTTGATGACGGCCGCCGAACCGGTAAATGCCTCCCTCCTCGTGTTACCGAATGCAGTCACGACTACATCCTCGATAGACTGCGCGTCGGTATGCATCTGGATGTCGATTACCGTTCGCTGTCCCACGGCCACCGTCTGCGGCTGCATACCGATGTAGGTATACACGAGCGTCGCACCGGCCGGAACCGAGATCGAATACCGTCCGGCATTGTCAGTTGCCACGGCATTCTGCGTAGTACCCTCGACGAGCACCGTTACGCCGACCAGAGGATTGCCCTCTGAATCGGTGACGGTACCTGTCACC
>CAYYUW010000131.1:0-3128 GCA_964474985.1 uncultured Alistipes sp.
TACGACTTCAATATACAAGAGGCTATTTATCTACTAAATAGTCTCATTTTGCAGAACTACCATAATAATCACCTTTGGCAATGCAGTTGCGCGACAGATTGTTGCTATATCTATGCTGCGTAATATGTTGTGAATAAATACGGCTTCTATAAAGTCGCATTTTTGTCACAACACATTAAGCGAACAATTGTCGCCGCAAATATTCACGCCCGCTCTGCCCCCGCTTGGGGCGGGCGCGTGGATTGCAGAGCAATCCGATCTACGGTAACAATACAAAATGCAAGTCCCGCTTTTCGGCGGGACTTGCATTTTATATGAATCGTTTTTACTCTTCGAGACCGGCCTGCCGCAACACATCGACGAACCACTGGGGTGCGCGGCAGGGTTTGCGGGTGTCGCTGTGCATAAAACCGAGCGTAACCGATCCGGTAGTGATCAACTTGTCGGCTTCATTGTACACCTCGTACAGGAACTCGATGCGGGCCATAGGCATCTTTTCGACACGAATCACAAAGGTGAGCAATTCGTCGTAATATGCCGGTGAGATATAGTGCAGTTTGACGTCGACGACCGGCATCATAATACCGCGAGCCTCCATCTCCTTGTAGGTAAATCCTAATTCCCGCATCGCTTCGCCGCGGGCGGCTTCGAAATAGGACACGTAATTGGAGTGATGGACTATGCCCATCTGGTCGGTATCCTTGTACCAAGTGCGTATTTTGACACGTTTCTCCAGCATTATTCTCTGCGGCTGTAATTGGGCGCTTCGCGGGTGATCGCCACGTCATGGGGGTGCGATTCGAGTACGCCCGAGTTGGTAATGCGGATGAACTGCGCTTTTTTCAGAGCCTCGATATTCTTGGCTCCGCAATATCCCATACCTGCTCGCAGTCCGCCGACAAGCTGGTAAATAACCTCCGACAGAGCGCCTTTGTACGGTACCCGCGCTGCGATTCCCTCGGGAACGAGCTTCTTGGTATCGGTCTCCTTGTCTTGGAAATAGCGGTCCTTCGATCCGCATTGCATAGCCTCCAATGAACCCATGCCGCGGTAAGCCTTGAACTTGCGGCCGTTATATATGATCGTTTCACCCGGGGACTCCTCCACTCCGGCAAACATCGAACCGGCCATAACGCAGTCGCCGCCGGCTGCCAGCGCCTTTACGATATCGCCCGAGTAACGCAGACCGCCGTCGGCAATGATTGCCACGTCGCTGCCTTTCAGTGCTTTCGCAACATCGTATATGGCTTCGAGCTGAGGCACGCCTACACCCGCTATTACGCGTGTGGTGCAGATCGAACCCGGGCCGATGCCTACCTTGACGCCGTCGGCGCCTGCATCGGCGAGATAACGGGCAGCTTCGCCTGTAGCGATATTGCCCACGACGACATCTATGTCGCTGTAAGTGGCCTTGACCTGCTTGAGCAGGTTGACTACATTTTTCGAGTGTCCGTGTGCAGTGTCGATTACTATCACATCGACGTGCGACTCGTGCAGCGCGGCGATACGCTCCATAGCATCGGCCGTCACGCCCACTCCGGCAGCTGCACGCAGACGGCCCTTCGAGTCCTTGCAGGCATTGGGGTTCTGCCGAACCTTGGTAATGTCCTTGTAAGTGAGCAGACCGACTAACTTGCCTGCAGCATCCACTACGGGCAATTTCTCTATCTTGTTCTGCAACAGAATGCCGGAGGCAGTGTGCAGATCGGGGTTCGTGGTGGTTATCAACCCTTCGCGGGTCATCACCTCCTCGATCTTGCGCAGGGGATCGCTCTGGAAACGCAGATCGCGATTGGTGACGATACCTATTAAAATATTATTCGAATCGACCACGGGAATACCGCCGATGCGGTTTTCGCGCATCAGGCTAAGTGCATCGCCGACGGTATTGTCTTTCGAAATGGTGATAGGATCGTAGATCATTCCATTCTCGGCACGCTTGACCTTGCGCACCTGAATGGCCTGAGCCTCGATACTCATGTTCTTGTGAATTACACCTATACCGCCTGCACGAGCGATTGCGATCGCCAATTCCGCCTCGGTCACCGTATCCATTGCGGCCGAAACGATCGGGGTGTTGAGCCGTATGTTACGGGTGAATTTCGACGAAATATCCACATCGCGTGGCAAAACCTCGGAATACGCCGGCACGAGGAGAACATCATCGAATGTGAGGCCCTCCGTCTTGATTCTATCGCTGATAAAAGACATGTGATTTATTTTTGGTTGTGCAAAGATAACCAAAAAAATCCAAATGCCGTTATAGCGCACGAAAATTTGTCATAAACGATCGATAAAACCCATACGGGCAATCGTGCCGCGATAGCGGTCGAGGCGGACGCCGTCGCTGCCGATATGCAGAATATCGTCGGCATTATCCTGAAGTACAACACGATAATCGCCTGCTGGCGGCAGGAGCTTGTAGGGATCTATGCCGTATGCCCGCCCATCGCAGCCGATGTGCGCGAACAGCGGATAGGGTCGCTCGAGCAACCGCGCCGCACGGGCCACGTCGCCTTCGGCTATCATACCGCGCACCACCGTCGAGCTAACCTTTTCGTGGTCGATATCCTGCCGCGGAATCTCGTACACGTCGAAACCGCATCGAGCCTGAAGCGACTGCAAGAATCTGAAATCGCCATCCTTGTCGTGTCCGAAGCGGTGATTGTACCCTACTACCAATGTCGCTGCGCACACCTTCCCGACCAAATAGCGCTGCACGTACTCCTCGGAACTTTGGCGGCTGAACTCCTCGGTGAACCTCGCCACGATAAGATTGTCTATTCCGCAGCCGTCGAGCAGAGCGATCTTTTCGTCGAGCGTATTCAGCAGCTTCAGCCCCTCGGCTTTGCCGAGGACTATGCGCGGATGCGGCGAGAAGGTTATGACCACACTCTCCCCGCCGCTGCGGCGCGCCAACTCGCTAATGCGTCGCAATATGGCGCGGTGGCCGCCGTGTACGCCATCGTAGGAGCCGACCGTTACGACGGCAGAGCGGAACTGCGGCAGTTCGTCGAATCCGTACAGTACTCTCATCAGATGTCGTTTTCCTCGTTCTCCTTCACAAAATAGGCCACCTTCTCGAGCAGTGTGGTTATGTCGTAGTTTTCGACCACTATGCCTCGCGG
>CAYYUW010000132.1:0-4813 GCA_964474985.1 uncultured Alistipes sp.
CCTTCCTCCAACTCCGTCTTATATCTCCATCCCAATGCCGTTGCTTTCGACACGTCTAAAAGTTTGCGGGGTGTGCCATTGGGTTTCGTGGTGTCCCACTTGATATCCCCATCGTAGCCGATGACTTTTGCCACCAACTCCGTCAGCGCTTTTATGGTCAGTTCTTTTCCTGTACCGGCGTTCACCGTCTCGTTGCCGCTGTAGTTGTTCATCAGGAACACACACAGGTTGGCGAGGTCATCGACCTAGAGGAACTCGCGCAGCGGGCTTCCGTCGCCCCAACAGGTAACGCTTTCAGCTCCAGACACCTTGGCTTCGTGGAAGCGGCGGATAAGCGCCGGTAGAACATGGCTGTGCTCGGGGTGGTAATTATCGTTGGGCCCATAGAGATTGGTCGGCATAACCGAAATGTAGTCCGTGCCATACTGGCGGTTGAGATATTCGCAATATTTCAGACCGCTGATCTTGGCAAGCGCGTATGCCTCATTGGTTTTCTCAAGTTCCGAAGTAAGAAGACATGACTCCGGCATCGGCTGTGGCGCCATGCGGGGATAGATGCATGATGAACCCAGGAACTCCAGTTTCTTGCAGCCGTTCTTCCATGCGGCGTTGATCACGTTCATCTCCAGCATCATGTTGTCATACATGAAATCGGCGAGCGCCGAAGAGTTGGCGATGATACCGCCTACCTTTGCCGCTGCCAGAAACACGTATTCGGGTTTCTCGGCCGCGAAGAACTCGGTCACGGCCTGCTGATTGATAAGGTCGAGTTCCTTGTGTGTGCGGGTAATGATATTTGTGTATCCCTGCCGCTGCAACTCGCGGACTATGGCCGAACCTACCATTCCGCGATGACCGGCGACATAAATTTTAGAATTCTTTTCCATGTGAATTGTAGCTTGTTGGTTGTGATTAAACACCGCTGCGCCGGATTTTGACAGGGATCATCTCTTCAGTCAAGGTCGCGTTGTCGGGGAGGACAAGGGCAAGGTGTCCCCCACCCCCGGCACCGAGCATCTTCCAGGCAAGTGCCTTGTCTCGTATATTGTCGATACATTCCGCCACCCCCGGCTGCATCATCGCCGGAAACATAGCCACCTGCGCATTGAATGAATCACGGAACGCCTCTGCAAACGCTGCAAGGTCTTTCCTCATGATCGCATCCCAACATCTATCGGCCGCTTCAGTAAGGTTCCTCACCTTTTCAGGCACAACGTCCTTACCTTCAACCACCGAACATCCCGGGCGGCGCGGAAACATCGGGACAAGCACTATATGATTCACCAGCCAAGAAAGGATCTCAACTTCTTGACACGACTCAATTCTGTCTGGCCAATAACGCCCGTCATAATATAGGCGGTTAAGGCCTGACATACAGATGCCTATGGCATCTTGAGCTCCGGAGACATGTCCCTTGTTCTCGGGATCATTCTCGAAGCAGAACAGAATACGGGCGAGCATCTCTTCGTTGTAGTCGGGGAGCTCGTAGGGCCAGATCTTTTTGGCGGCGTTGCGGGTGGATGTCGACATGCCGCCACGTTCCATAAACTCCACTGTCGGTTCAATGGAGACAGTGAGCGCCCAGCCGGCTCCGTATTGCGAGACATAAGGCTGGTCAATCCATGTTCCGGCTATGTCTATGCGGTAAGGGAGATGGGATTTCACATTGGTGCGGAGTGAGGTGGTGGAGCGTGCGTCGAGTCCTGCGTCAGGCACACGCTGCAGCTCGACGTACTCTATGCCTCGGTCGGCACAGATTTTCCGCTTGATATCGCTGCCGCCGTCGGAATTGACAACGAATATGTCAGGCTGCACAATGTCGAGGGTGTCGAGGAAGTCGAGCATGCCGCTGCCGGAATTGATATAAGCGTCGGTAACGTAACGGATCGCCTTTACCATGTAAAGGCGTTCCTTTTCGGAATAGACCGTCTTGCGGTTTTTGAGCTCCTGAATGGTTTTGTCAGAACCGATACCGACATAAAGGTCGCCATATTGTGATGCCTCCTTGAAGAATGCCACATGCCCCGAGTGGAGCATGTCATAGCAACCGGAGACAAATACTTTCTTTTTCATGATTTTCGGATTATACCTATTGAATAAATAAGGACTATGAGAAAACAGAAAGCAGGCATAAAGAAAGAGAATCCGATGCCATAGCTGTCGGAGATGAGTGCCTGTAGAGGTGTCAGAAGTGCACCTCCGAGTATCGCCATGATCAGTCCGGAGGCGGCGAGTTTCGCACTGTCGCCCGAGACTCCGTCGAGGGCTATGCCGTAGATAGTCGGGAACATAAGAGACATACACGCCGAGATTGCCACAAGCGCCCCTATCGAGAACCATCCCTCTCCACAGATTACAACTAACGTACAAGCTATCGCCGCTACGGATGCAGCAGCTAACAGTTTCACTGGTCTTATGTATCCCATCAGCCATGTGAAGAGGAAACGGAATACCGTAAACGCCACAATTGAATAGAGGAATACCATGGAGGCGTCTTTCTCCAATACTCCGAGTCTGTCCATGACAAGGCGGATCGTGAACGACCACACCCCTGTCTGCACACCGACATAAAAGAACTGTGCCACCACGCCGTAACGCCATCTCTTGTTGCCCCACAGCTTTTTAAATGTAGGTATCACTTTGAAATTACCGAAATCCTTGTCTCGGGGCATCTTGACAAGTGCGATTATTACGAGCAGCGCGAGTAGGATGAAACCGATGAGCATATATGTGCCGGAAACGGCGTGCAGTTCATGACTCTGCACTTCTGCGAGGGCTTCAGCACCCATGCCAGCGCGTTCGGCGGCATCGGCGGCATGCAATTCCGACAGGATGAAATGTCGGCTAAGGAGTATGCCGCAGATTGCCCCGACCGGGTTTAGGGTTTGGGCGATGTTGAGCCGCCGCGTGGCAGTCTCAGGCGAACCCATCGACAGGATGTAGGGGTTGGCGGTAGTCTCCAGTACGGCACAGCCCCCCGCCATAACGTAGATGGCGAACAGATAGAAACCGTAGGATGCGGCCTGTCCGGCAGGATAGAAAAGCATTGTGCCGGTGGCGTATAATGCGAGCCCGAGCAGGATACCAGCCTTATATGAATGACGACTGATGAAAATTGCCGCCGGCAATGCAAAGCAGAAGTAGGCTCCGAAGAATGCAAACTGCACAAACGATGTCTGCAGGTCGCTCATCGACATGATACGGCGAAACGCCGCGAGGAGAGTGTCGTTCATGTTGTTAGCAACGCCCCAAAGCAGAAATAGCAGCGAGACAAGAATGAAAGGGAGACGGAGGGTTTTCAATGGCCTATAGTTGAGGATTTAGAGTTGAGGATTTAGAGTTGAGGGAGCAGCAGTGCTTAAGAATAAACTAAGATGGATTCTTGATTATCCACAAGATCAAGAGTCTGTACAATCTGTACAAATCGTTGCATACTTTATTTTACGATTCCTTTTTCAAGATATTCCTCAAGGTTCATCTTCACCTGTTCGCCGGCGCGTTCAACGGCAACCTTTGCCATATCTGCATCAACCATAAGGTTGACAAGTTGCTCGAATGATGTCTTCTTGGTCGGATCCCAGCCGAGTTTCTCCTTGGCCTTTGTCGGGTCGCCCCAGAGGTTGACCACATCGGTAGGTCGGTAGAAATCGGGCGACACTTCGATGACGACCTTGCCGGTAGCCTTGTCGATACCTTTTTCGTTCTCGCCCTCGCCGACGAAGTCAAGTTCCATTCCGGCACGACGGAAAGCATAGAGGCAGAACTCGCGAACGGAATGCTGTTCGCCGGTCGCAATAACAAAATCTTCTGGCTCGGGCTGTTGCAGGATGAGCCACATGCACTCCACGTAGTCCTTGGCATACCCCCAGTCGCGCCGGGCATCCAGATTGCCCAGATAGAGCTTGTCCTGAAAACCTTGGGCGATGCGGGCGGCCGCCAGCGTGATTTTTCTGGTCACGAAGGTTTCACCGCGGCGTTCGCTCTCGTGGTTGAAGAGGATGCCGTTTACGGCAAACATGCCGTAGCTCTCGCGGTAGTTCTTGGTAATCCAAAAGCCGTACTGCTTGGCCACGCCATACGGGCTGCGGGGATAGAACGGGGTGGTCTCGCTTTGCGGCACTTCCTGGACTTTTCCGAAGAGCTCGGAAGTGGAGGCCTGGTAGATGCGCGTCTTTTTCTCCATGCCGAGGATGCGCACGGCCTCGAGCATGCGCAGGGTGCCTACGGCATCGGTCTCGGCGGTATATTCGGGCACGTCGAAAGAGACTTTCACGTGGCTTTGGGCGGCGAGGTTGTAGATTTCGTCCGGCTGCACGGTCTGGATGATGCGGATGAGCGAGCTGGAGTCCGTCATGTCCCCGTAGTGCAGGTTGACGGTACGTTTCTGTTTCATGTCGCGCACCCATTCGTCGAAGTAGAGGTGCTCGATGCGGCCGGTGTTGAAAGAGGAAGAGCGGCGCAGGATGCCGTGCACTTCATATCCTTTCTGCAGGAGGAATTCGGCAAGGAACGAACCGTCCTGCCCGGTAATGCCGGAGATAAGGGCTTTCTTCATAATGTATGCTTTTATTTATGATATCTTTTCGGAGTGCAAAAATCGTTATTTTCCGCGAGACGGCAAAAATATATGCTATTTCTTTCCCATCACTTTGTCGATAATCAGTGCGATTGCCCCGTCGCCCGTCACATTGCAGGCGGTGCCGAAGCTGTCCATCGCTATGTATAGCGCAATCATCAGCGCTTGTGCCGACTCGTCAAAGCCCAGCATGGATTGCAGGATGCCCAGTGATGCCATGATGGCGCCTCCCGGTAC
>CAYYUW010000133.1:0-17123 GCA_964474985.1 uncultured Alistipes sp.
AGCCCGTATTCCGAAAACAAAATCCTCTACTTCCTGAAGATAAAATAGACGGCCAGCACTAAACAGGCGAAGCCTGCGAGGTGGTTCCAGCGCAGGGTGTCCGACTTCATGAATATAAGCGTAAAGAGTGTGAACACAACCAGCGTAATAACCTCCTGAATGACCTTCAGCTCCCAAAGCGAAAAGGGGCCTCCGTATTGCGCGCTGCCCAACCTGTTGGCCGGGACCTGGAAACAATACTCGAACAGGGCGATTCCCCAGCTCAACAACACTATGGCCGCCAGTCCGAAGCGTTCTATTTTCGACTTGAAGACTATATGCCCGTACCATGCCAGCGTCATGAAAGCGTTAGAGCAGACGAGCAGCAGAATGGTTAGCAATCCTCTCATGGTTCATCGAAGCATTTCGTCGGTAACTTCCCTGAAATCGTTTACAATATAGGCAGCCTGCGTCAAGCGTAATTTTTCGGCAGTCAGCGAGGTGGCCAATGCGATGGTACGCCGCACTCCGGCCCGCGTGGCGGCCTCTATCCCCGCCACGGCATCCTCGAAGACTATGCACTCTTCAGGCTCAATGCCGAGTTCGGCCGCGGCGGTGAGGTATATCTCGGGGTCGGGCTTACAGCGGCTCACCCTGTCGCCGCTCACCTGCGCATCGAAAAAGCTGCCGATGTCGCACCGCTCCAACACGAACTCCACATTGGCCCGGCAGGCCGACGACCCCACGGCACACTTTACGCCCTGGGCCTTGAGGTGCGCAAGCAGCTCACGCAGACCCTCCACAGGTTTGATTGTCGGGGCGTAGATCTCGCGATAAATAGCCTCCTTCTCCATCGCGAGGTCCTCTGAACTACGCTCTGCGAACATCTCGGCGGGCAGCAGCGCGCGCATAACGTCGTCGTTGCCCATGCCGAAAACCGAGGGGAGCTTCTGCCGCCAGCCCTTAACGCCGTAACGGCCGCAGAAGATTTCGAAAGCCCGAATGTGCATATGGGCATTGTCCACCAAAACACCGTCCATATCGAATAAAGCTGCACGTATCATAAAAAGTCTTTTTTTCAGTGGGCAAAGATAATAAATTCCTCGCGTTTTGCTACTTTTGCGCTATTAAACCGGTGTAAGATGGCTCACAGCGATAGAATCGACAAGACCAATGCCGCCCGTCTGCTCGACAGGGCGGGGATCGCCTACGAACTTATACCCTACCGGGTGGACGAGGAACACTTGGCCGCAACGCACGTGGCCGAACAGTTGGGCGAACCTATCGACTGCGTATTCAAGACGTTAGTGCTTAAGGGCGACCGCACGGGGCACTTCGTCTGCGTAGTCCCGGGCGACAAGGAGGTGGACCTCAAGACGGCCGCCCGCGTGTCGGGCAACAAGAAGTGCGACCTTATCCCCATGAAGGAGCTGCTGCCCACGACGGGCTACATCCGCGGCGGCTGCTCGCCCATCGGCATGAAGAGACCCTACCCAATCTTCATCCACCGCACGGCCGCCGACCACCCGTTTATCTACATCAGTGCCGGCATCCGCGGGCTTCAGATCAAGATCGCCCCCGCCGATCTGATCCGCTTCACCGGTGCCGCCCTGGCCGACCTCGTCGCAGGGGAGTAGCCCGATTTCCCGCTGACAAAAAAGGGACTGCCTAACGACAGCCCCTAAAAAGAAAAAGCCTATTACCGCCGGAAAACTTGTCCCATGATATTTATACTCGAAATATAGCTGCTTCCTGGAACCCAGGTAACACGTCCCGACCAGCTTTCCGACTCACCCCCGGTAGAATAAGTCAAAACAATCGTATCTCCGGAATTTGTAAGCTGATATGTTCCGCTATAATTTTTTCCCATTGTAGTGGAGGCATCCAAGCTGAAGTGACCGTTGGTATACAGATAAAGATAATCGCCATTGCTGGCAACCAGCTTTTGATTCGAGCGCAGTACGACACCGCTCATTGCCTCTTCCGAGGTTTTTCCGGTTTCTTCCACGTTCGCGGCATATCCCATTCCCGTAACAATCATGGCTAATACACACAATAATAACTTTTTCATACAATTTCTCATTTTTTAATAATACATTTTTTCAATTTGTCCTGAAATTTGTCCTGAAAAGGATTCGACGAATATAAAAAAGCGCGGACAACACTTCTTATCTGCATTCTGAGGTCTTAGGATACCCGTGGCACAAACAAGCAAGTAAAGCCCACGCCGTATAGCGTGAGCATTAACTCCACTTCTCTTGCCACATTTGAAAGTTCCTAAGTTTCAGAATGCAAGATGTAAAGCTAACGCTTTTCCGTTATTTTACAATATTCGTCTCAATCGACGTTTTAATCCATAGGCTTGAATTTTAGTTATACATTTCTTTACAATCACCCATAAATCATATGCCTACACCTCCAAGTCGATGTCGAACAGCTCGTGCCAGGGCAGGCCCTGCTCGCCCAACTCGGCCAAGAACGGATCGGGATCGAACTCCTCGACGTTGAAGACACCGGCACCGCGCCACAGCCCCTTAGCCCACATGGCGGCACCCAAAGCTGCGGGAACACCCGTAGTGAAGCTGACGGCCTGCGTACCGGTCTCGCGGAAAGCCTTCTCGTGGTCGCAGTTGTTGTAGATGTAGTAGGTACGCTCGCGGCCATCCTTGATACCCTTTATGCGGCAGCCGATAGAGGTCTGACCGTGGTAGTTGGCACCCAACGACTTGGGATCGGGCAAAACGGCCTTGAGGAACTGGATGGGCACGATCTCCACGCCGTTGTACATGATGGGGTCGATGCGGGCCATGCCGATGTTCTGAATGACGCGCAGGTGGGTCAGGTACTCCTGCCCGAAGGTCATCCAGAAGCGGGCGCGCCGAATGGTGGGATAGTTCTTCACCAACGACTCCAACTCCTCGTGGTATATGACGTAGGACTCGCGTTCGCCAATGCCGGGATAGTTCAGCGGCTTGTGAATCTCGTGCGGCTCGGTCACCACCCATCGACCATTCTCGTAGTAGCGGCCCTTTTGTGTCACCTCGCGGATGTTGATCTCGGGGTTGAAGTTGGTCGCGAATGCCATACCGTGATTGCCGGCATTGCAGTCGACTATATCCAAATAATGTATCTCATCGAAATGGTGCTTGGCGGCGTATGCCGTGAATATGGCCGTAACACCCGGGTCGAAACCGCAGCCCAAAATCGCCGTAAGTCCCTTTTCGCGGAAGCGCTCCTGATAAGCCCACTGCCACGAATACTCGAACTTGGCCTCGTCCTTTGGTTCGTAGTTGGCCGTATCGAGATAGTTGGCGCCGCACTCCAAGCAGGCATCCATAATCGTAAGATCCTGATACGGAAGTGCCACATTGATAACTATATCCGGTTTGTACTCGCTCATAAGTGCAACCAGCTCGGGCACGCTGTCGGCATCGACCTGTGCCGTGCGGACACGGCCGCCGCCGATCTCCGCAGCCACGGCGTCGCATTTGGATTTTGTACGACTGGCGAGCATAACCTCGCTGAATACTGGATTCGCAGCCACTTTCTGCGTGACTACCGTGCCGACTCCGCCGGCGCCTATGATCAAAGCCTTACACATTGATTTTTCGATTTTAACGTTATAATGGGACAAATATACGAATAAAATTCGATGAAAAAAATAGCACAGGTCAGTCAAAAACCGGTGTGTAAAAAAACTCCTCGGCAATTACGTCGAGGAGCTATCGAAAAGGTGATCCGGCCGGGGCTCGAACCCGGGACCCCAACATTAAAAGTGTTGTGCTCTACCTGCTGAGCTACCGGATCATCGTGCCATACTTTCGGAGCATATCTCCGATTTTTGGTGGTGCAAATGTATGCACTTTTTTTTATATACCAAAATTATTCTTTCGTTTTTTTGCCGAGGAGTCGTTTTCGAAGGCGTCATAACAGTCTTACGGACAGTTGCGGCGTCCTGTAGCGTGCAGGCCGATGCGTTTAGTGAAATAATGCGGCGAACAATATCGGGTTGCCTTGGAAATCCGCGCGGCCGCCCTATAGTGGCGGAAGGCGGACGCGAATATTCCCAGCGACAAACTGCGACTTCAAAAGAAGTCGCGCGGGCCGAAGCCTCCGCCAGCGGAGGCCCGCTCGTCGCGTTCCTCCACAGGCTTCGACCCGCAACCTTATGGCAATCGCTCTTATTTAATGTTTATCTTTATTTTTCCCGGTACACTCGTCAAATAACTTCTCCAAATACTCTTTGGGCATAAAACCTGTTTCTACTCTTTTATGAATAAACAAACTGTCTGAGTAGATTACCTCACCGAGTTGATAGTATAATTCATCTTCGCTAAACTCCTCTTTATTCAGATTTGCTATAGGGACGGGGAAATGGTCGTCACCTTGACTTCGCCACACGTATGCGGATTTAGTCATTACATATAAAGAGTTTCGATCTTCAGAAAAACCATATTTTGTAACCACAAACTCCCGATCTCCATTATTATTCCGCCAATAAACTGCATTTTCGGTCAGATTGGCAGCGTAGGCCAACAAAGGATTACCGCTATATTCCTGTGGCGTACACGGGTATTCGTTGGGTTTATCATTATAAAAATATATTACTTGAGCTGCTCCGGCTGTTAATGAATGCATAACTTCCAGACCTTTCTGTTCTGGTTCAACGGGACGATCTTGTGCAAGAGAAGGAATCTGTCCCCAACCGTTCAAAGAATCAGGCTGCAAATTATCTATTCTTTCTATACCAGATAACTCGCTTTCATTGCTTGAATGACTCTGTGACATTGGCTGACTTCCATATACCCATTCGCCTAAAGCACCTCCAGATGCTTGCTTGTCGCTTTCAGCCCATGCTAATAATCGCTCTTTACTGACTTTGGCTTCGGCATCCGTAACAGTTCTCATCCAACTGAAATCGGGAGTAACATCGCTTTCTCTCAACATGGACGGATTAGCCAAAAATGCTTCGACACTACCGCAACGCATAATAATGCGTTTCCGAGTTATCGGGTTGTCGAGCGCATTTTCCAACCGAGTAACCCATCGAAGATTATCCGAACGATTGTTGCGTCGATTTGTGTCTATATGATCGACTACATATTCTTTCGTTGGTTTTGGACCATGAAAAGCTGTTGCCACGATTATATGGATACGAATAGATGCAATTTCCATATACCCATATGTATCATTGGGCTTTCCGAAGGTCCAATAATTGTCATATTTACGAGGGCGTTTCCCATCACGTGGATGCCGGAAAACAGCTCCGTTATCTCGGACGGAGTATTTTTCACCCTTATAGATACATTCTACCTCTTGTTTGAAGTCGTCAATATCAACCATAAAAAGGAACTATCTCTTTTTACAAGTAATTGTTTATATAATATACCACGATAGATTGCTACCTATCAGGTCACGCGGTCCGAAGCCCATTGCTACTGGTTATCGGGCGGCGCTATCGGGACTCGCGGCCGCATCGGCATTCAAGACATTCGCGGCGTCCTTAGTTTGTACGACGTCGGCAGCGTCCACAGCCTTCACGGCATCCAAGGTCTTAACTTTTTTCGCAGCGTCCTCAGCGGCACCCGCAGCCGGCTCGACGTTTTCGGCGTTCGCCGCATTGGCTGCATTCTCGGCCTCAATGACATCGGTCATCGTGCGGAATCCGTAGCCGCGGCTGCGGAGGGTATCGATGATCTCGCCCAGACGGTTGTACGGGCGATCGTCGTCGGTGCGGTCGGGATAGTTCATCGCGTGGATCAACAGCACCACGCCGTTCAGGGTGTTCTTGCGTTCGTATTCCCAGAGGTTGTCGATGATCTCGTCGGTCGAGACATAGTTGCTGCTGCCCGGGCTTGTCCAGTCCATTCCTGTGAGCAGGCCGCGAGTCGGATTCACTATGCTGTAGCCGAGCGCCCGCATGGCATCGGCCGTAAACTGGTTGTAGTGTTCGTATGGAGGTATGATCCAGCGGAACTGCTCCTTTTTCAGTCCGAGGCGCATAAGCTGGAACTCCATTTTGGCGAAATCGGCACGGAGGGAGTCGGCCGTAACGAGCGATTTTTCGGGGTTGTCGTAGTCGCACAGCAGCAGATGCCCGTACGAGTGTGCCGACAGATAGTGCCCTTCGTCGATGATGCGGTGAAGCGGCTCGCGGTAACGGTCGACAGTAAAGCATACGCCGGTGGGAAAGAACGAGCCTTTGACGCCTTTTTCTTTCAGTGTATTGAGTACGGGCACCACGCCGTCGAAATTCTCGAAGCGGCCCGAGTCGGCCTCGCTGTAATGGGCCGTGAACACGAGGTAGACGAACTTCTGCTGGGTATCGATCTTTTCGACTACGCCGTATCGGTCGGTCTTGAATACCGGCGCTTTGGGGTGGCTGTCGGTGCAGGACACAATCGCCAGCGCCGCAGCAGCAATACTTAATGTCGCAACAGTTTTTTTCATGAGGTTTAAAGTTATACGGTACAAAAAGCAAAGTTCGCAAAAAAATCCGATCCGGCAAATGTTTCGCACGGTTAATTGCACCGATGCCGCCGACAAGCCGTCTACCCGACCGGCCGCACACACAGCGAATGCCGCCGCCACGAAAAAACGCCGTCCCGACGCCTTGGGGGTGGGCGTCGGGACGAACTTCGATGCTTATGCTGTCGGGGAGTGTATCACATACCGGTGAACTCGACAGGCACCACAAAGGTAACGCGAACAGCCTTGCCGTCCTGAATGCCGCCGGTCCACTTGCCCGAGGTGGATTTTACGGCGTCGACAACCGGCTTGGCACATATTGCCGGACCGGCTATGTGTTCGACATATTCGATCGATCCGTCTTTCTCGACTACGAACCTGACGATTACGCGTACGTCGTGCAATCCGGCCGCAACAGCCTCGGCCGGCAGCGAGACTTTCGATGCAATGTATTTGCTAAAGTCGTTCAGGGTGCCGTCTTCGCCGAATACGGGCATCTTCTCGGCCACTATAAACGTCTTCCCGCCGTCAGCCGCTGCCGCTGCGCCTTTGGCGGTGTTGATCCACACCACACCGTTCTCCAATCCCCACTTGCCGTAATTGGCCAGCGGTTCTCCCGCAGCCGATACGCCGAGCGACATCACATCGGCATCGGTTATGCTGAGGTCGGAGCGGTCGACTATGCACTCGTCCACCACGAACCGGTAGTCGGAGAACTGCGGATCGGCGAGAATCTCAGCAAGGGTATATATGCGCGGCACGGTCAGCACGCCCCACTTGGCACGCTCGCCGAAGCGCTCGACGGCCTTGTCGTAATCCATCACCCGCAGCGACATCTGCAGCTGCGAACGCGGGAACTTGCGCTCAAGCAAATAGCCAATCGGAACCTCCTTGCCATCATAGAGCAGTATGGGCGCGTGATCGGCCGAAGGCTCGTAGCCGTCGGCGGCGAAGCTCTGCACCTCGATCGGAGAATCCACGGCCGGCACGCTCCAGCGTTTGATGACTGTGTTCTTGGATATGGTAACGGGCTTTTCGCCTTCCGGCGCCGGCTGCTGTGTTTTGGCTCCGGACGTGCGGCCGCCTTCGACGGCTACGTAGTGCGTCGCCTGTGCCCTTACGCTGAAGAGCATCGAGAGGACTGCAATGACAGGCAGCGATCCTGCCAGTCTGAGCAGAGATTTACTGCTCGGTTTTCGGGTTGTCATCATCTTGAATCGTTTTTTAGTTAATGAACTGTGCAGCCCGTTGGCTATGTCCGGACTATAACCGAACGTCTGCTTGAATATGAAGTTTGCGTATTTCGCCTTGTCGCAACCTGAATCTATAACCTCCCTGTCGGCCTCGTACTCCTGCACCTCGGCCAGTAGGCGGGCGAAGGTCCATACAAACGGATTGAACCACATCACCGCCTTCATCGTCTCCATAACTATACGTTCGACCGAGTGACCGTGGCGCACGTGCGCCGCCTCGTGCAGCAGTATGTATCCGCACTCCGCCGCATCGAGCGACGCGGGCAGATATACGGTGCGCAGGAACGAGAACGGCTCGCGGATCTTGTCCGAGCGGACTATGCGGAAGCCGACACTGTTCTCAGTCGAGACGCCGCTGCGCGCTATCCGCCGCAACCGGACCGCCTGCCGGAGCAACACTGTCACCATAGCGGCGACACCGGCGGCATACAATGCAGCAAGCAGCGGCTCCCATATATTCGCCGGCACCTGAACGGCTATCTGCTCGCCCACTGTCACTTGAGCGGCTGCGTCGGCAGCCTGCTCCGCCGGAGCCTCATAATACACTATGCGGTCCTCCCATAGGCGTATGTCCAATGCCGGTATCACGGCCGAGAGCAGCGCAGCCGCAGGCAGAAAGAGCCGGCAGCCCCAGTATCGGACTCGCCGCTCGACGAGCAGCCGGTAAAAGAGATGCAGCACCGCACTGCACAGGAGCATCTCGAGAATATAGACTATCGCCGTTTTCATTCGGTGCGCTCTTTTGAGATTCGTTTCATCGCTTCGAGTATCTCGTCCATTTCGGCGGCCGATATGTCCTCGTGCTGCGAGAAGAAGGCCACCATACGTGCCAGCGAGCCGCCGAAGTAATTGCGTATCATCGATCCCATTACACTGCGGGCATAATGCTCGCGCGGCAGAAGCGGCCGGTACAGGAACCGTTTGCCTACCGCCTCGCGCTCTACGGCGCCTTTGGTCTCGAGTATCTTCAGAAAAGTGGCCACTGTCGTGTATTTGGGCTGTGGCTCGGGCATCCGCGCAATGATGTCGCCTATATATCCCTCGCCCAACTCCCACAGAGCCTGCATTACCTCCTCCTCGCCGTGTGTCAGCGCAATTTTTTCGATCGTTTCGTCTTTCATAGCTTTTGTCGTTAAACCGGTTTTACGATGCAAATGTACTACTAAATTTTTAGAATGCAAATAAAACTTCTAAAAAATTAGTAAAAAAATTCATCGGGCCGAATTTCGAGGAAAAAAGCTACCTTTGCAGCAGTATATATGAAACGGAGCAGCAACAGTATGAAAGAAGTGAACCCAAAAGAAACCAGTCGGGCATATGCCTTTGAAATGTGGATGAATGCACCGATGCCGATGGTGACATTCTTCAAGACGCTCGACGTGTCGCGCCTTGCAAGAATAAGCCGGAAAACAGGTTTGAAATTCAATATGCTGATGTGCTGGTGCATCGGCAAAGCCGCAAGCAGCATAAAAGAGTTCCGCCTACTTCCCGTGGGAGGCAAGCTTATGCAGTATGACAGCATAGCTGTAAACACGATTGTCGCCAACCGGAAGGGAGAAGCCAGCTCGTGCGACATTCCATTCAGCGAGGACTTGCAGCAGTTCAACCGGCACTACCTGCAACTCACCACTCAGGTGGCTGAAAGCTGTACCAACCACGACCTGACGGAGAGTATGGTTATCGGCACCTCGGCATTGGCGCAATACGAAATAGACGGCGCAGTCGGTATGTACAGCGGTATCTTCAACAATCCGTTTCTTATATGGGGCAAATACAAACGCCGTCTGTTGAAAACCACGCTCACCGTTTCCTTCCAGTTCCACCATACGCAAATGGACGGGGCGCACGCATCTCGATTTTTGGAAGGGGTGCAGAAAGAAATCGACAGCCTGAGAATATAAATATATGTGAAAAGCGCTACCTTTGCCGGCGTTATGAAGAATATAGTTTTCGACTTGGGCGGTGTGGTCGTCGCACGCGACCGCAACAGATGCGGCGAAGAGTTCGCCCGCTTTATGGAGTGCATCTGCTGCAATCCGATGCCGCAGTTTTGGGTGGAGTACGACCGCGGCGCACTGTCGCGCGACGAGGTCGAAGTCGAAATGGCTGCCTTGAAAGGTTGTGACAAGAGCGTCTGCCACAGCGTCATAGACAAGGCCATATCGATTCAGGCACCCATAGAGGCTACCGCAAGGCTTATCGGCGATCTGAAGCGGCACGGCTACAGGCTCTACGTACTGAGCAATATGTCCGCAGATTTCATCGCGCACATACGCCGCTTCGAGGTGTACCGTCTTTTCGACGGCGAGGTGGTATCCTGCGAGGAGAAGACCGTAAAACCCGAAGAGGCGATATACCGCCGGCTGCTCGACCGGTACAGTCTCGAACCGGCGCAGACCCTCTTTATCGACGACCGGCGCCCCAACCTCGATGCGGCGGAACGGCTCGGCATCTCGACATTCCACTTCACCGAGCCACGCGAGGAGTCCTGCCGCCGGCTGCGGGAAATGCTGCTGCCGGAGCTTTAACGCCCGAGATTCGCATAAAAATCGCGGGAGCGCCCGAAAAGGTGCTCCCGCTTCGTTTGAACATTCTCCGTTTGCTGCCGGTATTGTCTATTCGTAAAGGCCAGACTTAAGCATCGCCACCTCCTGCGGCGTAAGGAAACGCCACTGGCCGCGCTTGAGGTTCTTCTTGGTAAGACCGGCGAAGTAGACCCGATCGAGCTTTGTCACGGTATAGCCGAAGTGCTCGAATATTCGGCGCACGATTCGGTTGCGGCCCGAGTGGATCTCGATGCCGATCTCCTTTTTGCTCTCGTTCACGTAGCTCACCTCGTCGGCCTGCACGAAACCGTCGTCGAGCGTAATGCCCTCGACCATCTGCTCCATATCGGCCTTGGTAAGCTGCTTGTCGATAGTCACCTGATAGATCTTGCGCTTCTCGTACGAGGGGTGCGTCAGGCTCTTGGTAAGGTCGCCGTCGTTGGTGAGCAGCAGCACGCCGAGCGAATTCTTGTCGAGACGCCCCACGGGATAGATGCGTTCGGTGCAGGCGCCCTTAACGATATCCATAACGGTCTTGGCGGCGTGGTCGTCCTCAACGGTGGTCACATAGCCCTTGGGTTTGTTCATAAGGATGTAGACCTTTTTCTCGCACACCACACGGGCCGAGTTTACGCACACCTCGTCCGTCGGCAGCACCTTGACTCCCATCTCGGTCACCGTCATCCCGTTCACCGTCACTGCTCCCGCGGCGATCATCTCGTCGGCCTCGCGGCGCGAACACAATCCCGACTGCGAAATGTAGCGGTTGAGACGTATCGCACCCTCCTGCTTGGGCGCAGCGAAACGCGGATAGGACTCGGGTATCTCGCCGGCACCGAATACGACCTTTTTCTTGGGTGCACGCTTGACGGCGGGTTTGCGGCTCTGGAAGCCGGCCTTGCGATCTTCACGCTCAAACCCGCCGCGCCGCTCCTCGTCGCGTTCGCGGTAACCGCCTGCGGCACCGTACTGTCCGTGCTCGCGGTAGGGACGCTGCTGACGCGGCCGTTCGCTGCGGTCATAGCTGCGGCGAGTGTCACCGCCCTGCTCGCGGTCGAATGCACGGGGTGCGGCATGTCCGTCGCGGCTGAAACGGGTCGGCTGCGCATCACGATCGTAGGGACGATAGTTAGGCTGCCGGTCGCCGTAGCTGCGGCGCTCTTCATCGGGCCGTTCGGTGCGGGGGCGGTAGGCGCCTTCGCTGCGGGGACGGTAACCGCCCTCCGAGCGCTCGGGGCGCTGGCGGTAGCCGCCCTCACCGTACTGTCCGCGCTCTGGATACGGGCGTCGCGGACGCTGCTCGTCACTGCGGTCGTAGTCGCGGTGCTCGTTGTGGAACGCCGGACGGTTGTCACGTGTGAAGTTAGGGTTATATGAAGCGCGCTGCGGGCGCTGGCTTTGATGGTCGTAATCGAACGAACGGCCGCCTGAGCGGTCGTCGCGGCTGAAGTTACGGCCATCACGGTCGGGGCTTTCCGCTTTGTCGCGCCTCGATACAGGTTCCACGCGCACGGCCGATACGGTGCGCACGCGCTTGTCACGGGCGAATCTCTGGTAGGCGGGAGCGTCGTTTGTGCGCTCGCGCATCTCCTTTTTTTCTTTTGAATCGTTCATTTGATAATATTCATTATTCAGCGGCCAAAGATACGCGATTTTTACGTATATTTGTACGCTTTTCGGCTCTCATTGTACAATTAATTATCGTTTGTGAGGTCCGATTACAGCTTTGCGGCCCAGCCTCGGGGTATGATTTGCCGCATCATAAATAAAAATAGTATATTTGCAGTCTGAAAACTGTTGAAGTATGTTTGAAAATTTAACCGATAAACTCGAACGCTCGTTCAAGATTCTCAAGGGCGAGGGGCGTATCACCGAGATAAACGTAGCCGAAACGATCAAGGAGATTCGGCGCGCACTGATCGATGCCGACGTCAATTACAAGGTAGCCAAATCCTTCACCGACGAAGTGAAGCAGAAGGCGCTGGGTCAGGACGTGCTCAAGTCGGTCAAGCCCGGGCAGATGCTCACCAAGATCGTTCACGACGAGCTGGCCGCACTTATGGGCGGCAAGGCCACCGACATACGTCTCGAGGGCAATCCCGCAGTGATCCTCATAGCCGGTCTGCAAGGCTCCGGCAAGACCACCTTCTCGGGCAAGTTGGCATCGATGCTCCGTCAGAAGCGCGGCCGCAGCGTGCTGCTGGTTGCCGGCGACGTATACCGTCCCGCCGCGATCGACCAGCTGAAGATTCTCGGCCAGCAGGTGGGCGTCGAGGTCTACACCGAAGCGGGGAACCTCAATCCGGTGGAGATCGCGGTGAATGCCGTGCGCTACGCCCGCAGCAAGACCATAAACACCGTCATAGTCGATACAGCCGGACGTTTAGCTGTGGACGAGCAGATGATGCAGGAGATCGCCGCTGTCAAGGAAGCCGTGCGCCCGAGCGAAACACTGTTCGTGGTCGATGCGATGACCGGTCAGGATGCCGTGAATACCGCGCGGGAGTTCAACGAGCGCCTCGACTTCGACGGCGTGGTGCTCACCAAACTCGACGGCGACACCCGCGGCGGCGCGGCAATATCGATCCGTTCTGTGGTCGACAAGCCGCTGAAATTCATATCGAACGGCGAGAAGATGGATGCCCTGCAGGTATTCCACCCCGAACGAATGGCCGACCGTATTTTGGGTATGGGCGATGTGGTTTCGTTAGTTGAACGCGCTCAGGAGCAGTACGATGAGGAGGAGGCCCGCCGCCTGAAGAAGAAGCTGGTCAAGGATCAGTTCAACTTCAACGACTTCCTCGCGCAGATACAGCAGGTGAAGAAGATGGGCAACCTGAAGGATGTCGCATCGATGATCCCGGGTATGGGCAAGGCGCTGAAGGATGTCGACATACCCGACGATGCCTTCAAGCAGACCGAGGCGATAATAGGCTCGATGACGCCCGCCGAGCGCGAGAACCCCGCCATAATCAATGCTTCGCGCCGCGAACGCATAGCGCACGGAAGCGGCACCACCTTGGCCGACGTGAACCGTCTGCTCAAGCAGTTCGACCAGACGCGCAAGATGATGAAGATGGTTGCCGGCGGCGGCCTGCAGCAGAAGATGCAGCAGATGCGCCGCGGAGGCATGCGCCACCGGTAGACCTTATATATAATAAGGATATTATGGGATCGAAAACAACATACGGCTTTCGGGTCGAACCGCAGAGCGTCGACTTCACCCTCCACGCCTCGATAACGGATTTGATTTCGCAAACCCTCAACGTCGCCGGAACCGACGCCGACAGCAAGGGGTTCGGCGTGCAGTCGCTCAATCCGCAAAACCGCTCGTGGGTGCTCTCGCGTATGGCCTTCGAGATCGACCGCCGGCCGGCCGAGTACGATCCATACTCCATAACCACGTGGGTCAGCGACTACAACCGCGCCATGAGCACGCGCAACTTCATACTCTCTGACAGCTCGGCTTTCGCCCGCGCCACCACGCAGTGGGCGATGATCGACCTCACCTCGCGCCGGCCCGTCGACCTTAGAACCGTCGCCGAGCACGTCGATGCACTGTATCCCGAAGAACCTCCCTTGGAGCGTGCCGGCAAGCTGCCCGCTGCAGAAGGAGGCAGCAGGGTCGAGCATCGTGTCGCATACAGCGATATCGACTTCAACCGGCACACCAATTCGCTGCGCTATATCGCCCTTATGATCGACCGGCTGCCCTTGGAGCTTCTGGCAGAGGATCGGGCGCTGCGCATCGAGGTCAACTTCCTGCACGAAACCCTTTACGGGCAGACGCTCGGCATCGACTACCTCCAAAGCGGCGACGCCTCGCACTTCGAGGTAACCGACGACGGCGGCAATGCCGTCTGCCGCGCCGTATTCCACTGGAAATAATATAACGCATACCGCACAAAAAAACTCCCGAATGAATGTTCGGGAGTTTTCGTTAGCAGCCTAAGGCTCAGAACCGCCAGCCGACAAGCACCTGCAAGGCACCAGTCTTGATGCCGCCGTCGACATTGACCGAATTGCAGCTCAGGACATAACGACCCTCGAGAACCAATCCGAAGTCGAAGTCGTAGCTGACACCGCAAATAAAGTCGACGTGGAACCGGTTGGTTGTCTGCTTGAGGCTCAGGAATTCGTCGTGAGCGAGTTTCTGACGGGCCGACACGCGATAGGCGATCTGTCCGCCCACCTCGAAGTTAAGGCCGTCGAGCACGTAGAACTTCGAGAGCACGGGCATAGTCAGATAATCGAGGCGGTACTTCTCGGAGACGCCTGCGATCTTGGTATTGAAGCCCTGCTGCGAATAGAGTATTTCGCCCTGAATGGCGTACCAGTCGTTGATCCAGCGCATCGCGAAAGCTCCGGCAACCACGCCGGCACGCATCTTGGAACCTTCGACACCGTTGGCCGAGGAGAACGATATACCCACCTTGGGACCGAAACCCCACGTTTGCGCTTGGGCGCCCATACCGATCGCCGCAACCGCCAAAACTGAAAGTAAAAATTTTTTCATAATTCGAAAGTTTAGTGAATAATGGCCTTTCTTTATCGTGTTTTGACGATAACGGGTGCAATTAAAGTGCCAAAAAGTCGTATCTTTGTTCCGCTGAAAATGCCGTTTGCAATGACCACGCACCGCCACATACTCGACCGCCTGACACGCGCCGCCTCGACGGTATACGACCCCGCCGAAGCCCGCGCCGTGGCTCTCGCTGCTGCCGAATACGTTACCGGCAGCGATCGGGTCAGGCTGCTTGCCGATCCGCTCGCCGAGGCTGCTGTCGACGCCGCTCTGCTCGACCGCGTAGCCGAGGAGTTGGCCGCCGCACGTCCCGTACAGTACATCGTGGGGCACACCGAGTTTTGCGGTCTCGACATCCGTGTGGGCGAGGGAGTGCTGATCCCCAGACCCGAAACCGAGGAGCTTGTGCGGTGGATAGCAGATGAAACCGCCGCGGGGGCATCCATAATAGATATCGGTACCGGCAGCGGGGCCATAGCGGTGGCCTTGGCATCGAAGATCCGCAGCGCCTCCATAACGGCCATGGACATATCGCCCGCAGCGTTGGAGTACGCCCGAGCCAATGCCGAAGCCAACGGCTGCCGGATAGAGTTCATAAAGGCCGACGCCGAGGGCGACTGGCAGCGGCTGTTCGAGGCGGGGAGCATCGACGCCGTGGTCTCGAATCCGCCCTACGTGCCGCTGTCGGATCGCGCGCGGATGCACCGCAATGTGGTTGACTACGAGCCGTCGATAGCACTTTTCGTGCCCGACGATGACCGCTTGCGTTTCTACCGGTCAATAGCCGACGGTGCGGCCTGCGTACTGCGCCGAGGAGGTGCGCTGTACTTCGAGATATACGAGCCGGCGGCCGAGGAGTTGTGCCGGATGCTTGCAGAGCGCGGGTGGGAACAGATAGAGCTGCGCCGCGATATAAACGATAAAAACCGAATGATAAGATGCCGGAAAAGTTGAACGAACGCCGCACCCGAACTGCCGACGAGGCCTTCGCGGCCTTGGCTCGGCTCTGCGCCCGCGCCGAGAAGTCGAGCGGCGACGCACTCCGCCTGATGCGTCAGTGGGGCGTCGCAGAGAGCGAGCGCGGCGGCGTACTGCACAAGCTGCAGCAGCAGCGCTTCATCGACGACGGCCGCTATGCCGCAGCATTCGTGCGCGACAAGACTGCACTGAGCGGCTGGGGACCGTACAAGATACGCACTGCGCTCGCAGCCAAGGGTATCGACCGCGGCATAATAGACGAGGCGCTGGCCGCCTGTCCGTGCGAGAAGATGTACGAGCGGCTCGAAAAGCAGCTGCGGCGCAAGCTCAGCGCCATAACGGACGGCACGCCATATCAGCGCCGCGCCAAGCTGCTGCGCTACGGGCTTTCGCTCGGATATGAATACCGCGCCGTAACCGATGCGGTGGAACAACTTGTAAAAGAAGATCTATGAAACGATTTGCAATACTGCTTTTACTGTCGGGGCTTGCACTGCGAGCCTCGGCGCAGAACGACTCGGCGGGATACTACCGTTTCCCGCTCGATATGCCTCACCTCTATTCAGCCGGATTCGCCGAGATGCGCTCCAACCACTTCCACTCGGGCGTGGATATCAAAACCGGCGGCGTCGAGGGCCAAACGCTCTACGCCGCGGCCGACGGCGAGATAGTGCGCATAGGCGTCCAGCCCTCAGGCTACGGTCGGGTACTCTACATTCAGCACCCCAACGGCACCACCACCGTCTATGCCCACATGCAGCGTTTCGAGCCTCGCATCGAGGAGTTCCTGCAGGCAGAGCGCTACCGGCTGCGCCGCAGCACGGGCGACTTCTACCCTGCCGCCGGACAGCTGCGCGTAGCCCGAGGCGAGAAGATAGGCCTGAGCGGCAACTCCGGCTCGTCCGCAGGTCCGCACCTGCACTTCGAGATACGCCGCACGGCAACGCAGCGGACGCTCAACACCATAGCTGCCGGCCTGCTGCCCGTGGAAGACAACATTCCGCCCTTGATCTTCAAGGTTCACTATATCGAGGTCGACACCGTGCAGGGCGTGCCCGTGCATTCGCGTCCGCGGGCGCTCGGGGTGCGGCGGCTCAGTGCCGGCAGCTACGAAGCCGCTTCCTCGGAGCCGCTGGCCACAGGACGGCGCGGATACCTGCTGCTCGAGGCCTCGGACCGCAAGAACAACGTATCAAATACCTTCGGGCTGTATCGTGTAACTGCGCGCATCGACGGCGAAGTGTTCTATGAATACCGTATGGACGGCTTCGAGTTCGACCTGTCGCGCTACTGCAACGCCGTGGCGTACTACCCCATTCAACGCCGTTCGCGCAACGAGGTCTTCCGGCTGGCGCAGCTCGACGGCAACATATT
>CAYYUW010000134.1:0-10366 GCA_964474985.1 uncultured Alistipes sp.
TCTTCTATCCGTCGGTGGGGTTGTCGTGGCTGCCGACGGCGACTTTCGATATGCCCGATGCGTTCACCTATTTGAAACTGCGTGCTTCATTCTCATCGGTAGGTATTCCGTTCCCGCGGTTCCTCACTACACCGACGTATGCCTATGATGAAACGAATCAGCAGTGGTTGCCGACGACGCACCGCGAAATTGGCCAGCTCTATCCTGAACGCACTAAGACTTGGGAAGTCGGTATCGACACCCGGCTTTGGAACGATGTGCGATTGAGCGCTTCATGGTATCGGGCCGACACAAACAACCAAACATTCCAACCCACGGTTTCGACCTCTTCCGGTTATTCGAGCATGTATGTTCAAACTGGCTGCGTCCGCAATATGGGTGTTGAAGCGAGTCTCGGTTATGGGCACAAATGGCGTGATTTCTCTTGGGACACCAACGTAACGTTCTCATGGAACAAAAACGAGGTAATTGACCTGATGGCCGGCATGACCGATCCCAAAACCGGAGAGCCGCTGAAAGACCGCTTGGAAATCAAGGGCCTCGGCAAAGCCAAGTACATCATCAAGAAAGGCGGCACACTGGGCGACCTTTACACCACATCCAATCTCAAGTATGACGAAAACGGTTATGTGCAGGTCGACCGCAACGGCAATCTGATCACCACCGATATCGGTGAAGACATTTGCCTCGGCTCCGTTTTTCCGGACTACAACCTTGCATGGCGCAATGACTTCGGCTGGAAAGGTCTGTATCTCGGCGCCCTCGTCTCGGCCCGCATCGGCGGCATCTGCTACTCGGCAACGCAGGCAAACATGGACCTGTTCGGCGTGTCGGAGGCTTCGGCCTTGGCTCGCGATGCGGGCGGCATCCTGCTTAACGGGCGCGAGATGATCGACCCGCAGCGTTGGTACGCAGCCATCAGTTCGCAGAGCGGTCTGCCGCAATATTATACCTATTCGGCAACGAACGTGCGTTTACAGGAACTCACTCTCGGTTACACGCTTCCGCGCAAATGGTTTCGCGATGTATGTTCGATCGATGTCTCGTTCGTCGGACGCAACTTGTGGATGATCTACAATAAGGCTCCGTTCGATCCCGAAGCCATCGCCTCGACGGGCAATAACTATCAAGGTATTGATTACTTCATGATGCCGTCGCTGCGCAGTCTCGGATTCAGCATAAAACTCACTTTCTAAACGCAAACGGTATGAAACAGAATCATATATTGCATATTTTGCTGGCGGCTCTCATGCTGTTCTGTGCGATCGGGTGTACGGGTGATTTCGACCAGATCAACCGTAACCCGTCGGAAGCTACGGACGATGAGCTCCAGCGGGAGAATTACAAAATCGGCACCAATATCCGCGGTTTGCAAAACCTCGTCGTGCCGGTACAGGAGCACCGTTACCAGTTCAACGAATCGCTCACAGGCAATCCGTTCGCCGGATATATGGGCGAGACGCCCGACGGCTGGAAAGAGAAATTCTCCACATTCAATCCTTCGGCCGACTGGCTCCGGTGGCCTTTCGTCATCGTCATGCAGGAGGTCTATCCCTACTATCGCGGCGTCATCAACAACACGGACGACGAGGTGGCCCTCGCATTGGCCAAGTTGCTGCGCGTGGCGATCATGCACCGCATGACCGACACCTACGGCCCGATTCCCTACTCGAAAGTCGTCGACGATTCGTCCGAATCGCTTACTGTCGCCTACGACACGCAGGAGGAGGTCTATACGAAAATGTTCGAGGAGCTGGACGAGGTCCTGACCGTGTTCCATGCCAACGAGCAGCTTTCGCCCGATGCGTTCCGCAAGTTTGACAACGTCTATTTCGGCGACATCCGCAAGTGGGTCAAGTACACCAACTCGCTGAAACTGCGCATGGCTATGCGTCTGTCGTATGTCAAACCTGACATTGCCAAGGCCAAGGCGTCCGAAGCGATCGCCGATGGTGTGATTGTGACCAATGCGGACAATGCACAGATGATGGCTCCCGAAAATCGTGTCTCGCTTATCTATAACGATTGGGGCGACCACCGTGTCGGTGCCGATATTATCAGCTACATGAACGGCTTCAACGACCCGCGCCGTGCCGCTATGTTCACGCAAGGCACATGGAACAAAAAATCCGATTATTATGGCATGCGCATCGGAACTGATCCGACGAACAAGTCGGTCATGGTGTCGACCTATTCCAACCAGATTGTCGACAGCAAAACACCTTACCTGTGGTTCAATGCGGCTGAAGCCGCGTTCCTCCAAGCCGAATGGGAGCTCCGCTGGGGTACAGCCGAGGCTGCTCAAATGCTCTACGAGCAGGCCATCCGTCTCTCGTTCGAGGAGCGCGGAGTTTCAGGTGCGGAAAGTTATATCGTAAGTTCGGCCCGTCCGGCCAAATATATCGATCCCATGGGTGAGTATACGGCCAACGCTCCGATGAGCGATACGCCGATCGCGTGGGAAGTCGGCGATACGGAGGATATTGCCGAACGTAACCTCGAACGCATCATTACTCAGAAATGGATTGCGATCTTCCCGCTGGGCATCGAGGCATGGTCGGAATACCGTCGCACGGGGTACCCCCGTCTGCTACCCGTCATTGAAAATAAGAGCGGCGGTACAGTCAACTCTCAGTACGGCATACGACGCATACCTTACCCCGTCGAGGAGTATACGGAAAACCCCGTACATCTGCAAGAAGCCATCACGATGTTGGGCGGCCGTGACAACGGCGGGACCCGCGTATGGTGGGATGTCAAATCATTAGAATAAATGGCACCATGAGAAAAATAAATCATTTATTGCTCTGTGCGGCGATGACGGCGGGCTTGCTCGCAACAGCGTGCAGCGACTGGACTGAAGTGGAACCGGTCAAGCAGAAGCCGTCGCGTCCAAGCGAGCAGAACCCTGAGCTGTGGGCCCAATATACGGCTGCGCTTCGGGAATATAAAAAGAGCGATCATACGCTCATATTTGCAAGTTTCTCCAACGGCGCGGCAGTGGCGACAAGCGAGAAAGACTGCCTGCGCAGCCTTCCGGATTCGCTCGACATTGTGTCCTTGACCCGTGCGGACCACATCTCGGAATACGATGTCGAGGATATGGCCGTATTGCAGGAAAAAGGCATCCGTGTTGTCTGGTTCGTGGATTACGCGACCCGCAGCGAAGAGTTCCAAGACCTCGCAGCACTGGGCAACTACCTCGACAAGGTAATCGCCAAAGTTAACGAACTCGGTCTCGACGGTTTTTCATTCTCCGGTATTCCGATTTACGGAACCGCCGAAGAGCAGGCAGCCCAGCAGGCCGTGGCTGCGCTCTTTATCGAGAAATTCTCTCCGCTGGCCGGCCCCGGCAAGGGCAAGTTGCTTCTCTTCGAGGGCGACCCGCAGTTCCTCGCGGCCGCCGATCGGGCTAAGGTCGACTATTTCGTACTCGACACGAAAGATACCGACAACGCCTCGACTTTGAAGATGCAGGTCTTCCGTGCTTTGGGTGCTACGGCCATCCCGCGCGAAAAACTGCTCATCGCAGCCCGGACGGAATCAGAATTCATCGATGAAGACAAGGTCAATTCCAACTCGATCGAAGCGCTCACTATGCGTGTGGTGGAACTGGGCCCATTGGCGGGACTGTGCATCTACGATGTCAATCAGGATTACTTTGGTACTGAGACTGTTTATTCGCTTACCCGCAATGCTATCCAGACGTTGAATCCCTCAAAATGATGAGAGCTATGAAAAAAATGAAAATATGGAGCCTTGCCGCCGCATTATGCATGTTGGCTTTAGTCGGCTGCAAGGACGATGAATATGACAACCGATCGCCGTTCGACAACGTCGCTTATCTGAACGTCTCCGAGAATGGCGATACACAGCTAACGACGTTCAAGAAGACTCTGGCCGCGCTGCAAAAAGAGTTCTACGTGGCGCTGAGCTATCCCTCTGCACAGCCGGTGGAGGTGTCCGTGCAGGTCGACCCTGCGCTCGTCGACCGTTACAATGCCCGGCACAACACCTCGTGGAAGATGCTCGATTCGAAATATTACGAGCTCTCCGCTGAGCATGTTTCGATTCCCGCCGGCAAAACCATCTCCGACCTGTTGGCCTTGGAACTGAAAAATCTCGACGGCTCCGGTGAGGTAGAGGAACTGCCTATCGACGAAACCTACCTCGTGCCTGTAACCATCTCGCAGGCTTCCGGCGTCGCGCTGTTGCAGAGTTCCTCCACGGCCTACTATGTCGTGAAACGGTCGTCGGCCATCACGTCGGCCGCTTCGCTTCGCGACAACTGGATCAACTTCCCCACGCTCGACAAGGCATCGGAAGGCAGTATGCTCTTCAACAACCTCACAGCAGTGACTTACGAGGCCATTATTCGCGTCGATGATTTCTCCAAGCACTCGGAGATTTCGACCATTATGGGTGTCGAGAACTATCTGCTGCTGCGTATCGGCGACGCTTCGTTCCCGCGTCAGCAGCTCCAGTTCGACGGTTCGGGCGATTCGGCCCAGACTCCCGGCTTCGGCAAGTTCCCCAAGAAGGATGAATCCAAGCTGCTCAATGCCGGGGAGTGGTACCATATCGCCGCCACCTACGACTATGCTACGCGCAAAGTCTGCATCTACGTCAACGGGAAACTTCAAAGCGAGGGTTCCGATTTGGGCAACCCTGCCGCTACGCCGTTCAACCTTGCAGGCCGGGCGTTCTACGACCTTTACCTGCAGGACCCCGTCACGTATGAGCAGTACAAGGGCTGGGGCGGATTCCGTCAGTTCTTCCTCGGCAAGTCCTACGACGACAGCCGCCAGCTCAACGGTGACATCACCGAGGTGCGCGTCTGGTCGGTGGCACGCACTGCCGAAGAGATATGGGAGAACATGTACGATGTCGATCCTCATACCGACGGTCTGATCGGTTACTGGAAGTTCGACGAGGGCCAGGGCAACGTCATCCGCGACTGGACTGGAAACGGCAACGACGGCGTGGCTGAGAAAGACCTCGAATGGCCCGAAGGCATTGAAGTCCCGCAAATCAACAGAGACTAATTCAATACGTCGATTATGAAAAGATCAAATTTAACAGCATATCTCCGAAGCGGACTCTTCGGTCTGGCAGCCTCCCTGCTGCTGGTCTCCTGCGCTGAGGATGAGATTACTTATAACATAGGCAAGCATCCGGATAAGGATGATTTGGTAACTGTTGTCGGAACGCTCCGCAGTTCGAAATCGCTGCGCGACCGGGTGCCTATGCACCTCGTCGAGAACGATACGGAGAAGGATGCCGACAAGATTTACTACCGGCTCAATAGTGCAGCATCGCAGGATGTAGTCGTTACGGCTGCTCCCGACCTTTCGCTGGTCGATGAATATAATGCCGCCAACAAAACGTCGCTCAAACCGCTGCCGGTAGCCAACGTTATGATCGCCAATAACGGGCGAATCACCGTTCCGGCCGGGTCGCGCATGTCGGATAGGGTCGAAATCGTTTTCTCGGCCGACGGACTGGAGCCCGGCATTTATCTGCTGCCAGTCGTTGTCGATGCCACCGAGAACGCTCCCGGGCAACAAGCACTTTATTATGGGGTAACTGTTCGAGAATTCGACGAGAACATCTATCAGGATGGCGATAACTTTTATAATATAGAACTGGATACCGAGTGGATAACCGTGTTTTATCTCAACACCAGCGATGTGCAGGCGCATTATGCCGACTACGTAGCCTGGGAAAAACAGGACATGAATACTTTCGAATCGGTCTACAAAGCCTCTTTGGGGAATATCGTTAATCTGCGAATAGCTCAGGTAGGTTATGCCCCGAACAAGAAACGCGCACTCTTTTCTCCGACTTCCGACTTGCGTTATACGGTAGAACATGCCGACAAATACATTCGCCAAATGCAGGATAAAGGTCGGAAAGTGTGCGTTTGCATCGAAGGCGGCGGCAGTGGTTTGGGATTCTGCAATATGAACGATACGCAGATAGCCGATTTCGTCGGACAAGTGAAAACATTCATCGAGACATACGAACTCGACGGCGTAAATCTCTGGGACCGCGGTTCCGGCTATGGCAAGGAGGGAATGCCTGCGGTTAATACTACTTCGTACCCCAAGCTGATCAAGGCTCTGCGCGAAGCTATGCCCGACAAGATGCTGACCGTAGTCGACTACGAAGAACCTACCGAAACGTTTTACGACACGAGCCTTACAAGTGGCATTGCCGTCGGCGAACTGATCAACTATGCCTGGCACGGTTGTGTTTCTGAAAAAGAACCGATCAGATTCGTTAATCCGTATAATCAATTTACCTCCTACGAACAAATATATTCCCGCAAACCGTTTGCCGGGCTGGAGGAATCTCGCTACGGAAATGTCAATGTGCCATTTTATAGCGAAAATAGCGACTTGTTCATGGATATGAATATGGATATGTGGTCGATGAATGCTATTATGTGGAATATCGAGCGGACCAGCAATATTATTGTTTTCAACGATCTTGTATTACCTCAGGTGAATTTCGCAGAACTCGGATGCATATCGATGATCCAGAATCTTTTCGCATACTTTGCTTATGATGACAATTTCAATGCAGCTTATAGTTACAATGTTATGATGCGTACTTTTAATATCTACCATAAAAGTGGATATAATACTTTTGCAAAAGACTGGTAAGAAAACTTATACAAGGAAAGCACCATTAAGATATTCAATTCATTTACCTTAAAACTCAAACAATTATGAAAAAGAATCTTATTCTTTTGTGCTCGCTTTTCATGGCGACAGCTCTGATCTCGTCCTGCGCTAAGGATGCAATGGAGCCCGAAGTGGATGCAGCAGCTACGGAGGCTGTAACACGTGCTTACGGAGACAAGACCCCGAAGGTTATGATGTATATCGAGGTCAACGACACTAACCCCCTGAATACGATGCTTTATCGTATGAACAATGAGCCGTTTATCGACATCACTACGATCTTTGCCGCTAATATTCGCGCAAACGGATCGGAGCCGGCATTGTGGCTGAATGACAACGTAACGAAGATTCTGATCCCGAATTCAGGTTCCACTACGACTGGCCACTACAAATACGTGCAGCCGATCCGTCAGGACGGAGGTAAGGTGCTGCTTACCATTCTGGGAGACCATGAGGGTGTCGGTGTAGCCAATCTGACCGAAGCTAATCAGGACAAGTTTGCGGAGATTCTCGTCTGGGCTGTCGAAGAGTACCAACTCGATGGCATCGACTTCGATGATGAGTGGGCGAAATACGGCGAAAACCCTAATTTCCCCTACTCTGTTAGCGGATCATTTAACGGTCTCATTGCGAAACTTCGTAAAAAACTCGATGCTCGCTTCCCGAATGATCATAAACTGATCACGGCATACCACTACAACGATGCCACCAATCTCTCTTCGGCCGCAGTCGGCGATATGGATTTTGCATGGACGGTGGGATTCGGTCCTAATTTGTACACCTCACCATCTTCGCCGTGGACCAATGCTAAATGGTCAGCTCAGATGCCTAATATGAATAACACGTTCAATATGATACAACTTAATCAGATCAAGAATCGTTCGGCACAGTCTAAGAATGCCGGTATGGGCGCTATTGCAGGCTATGATATGCGGATTCATACCCAGCGCGATCCGCTGCCCGCTCTTCAGAAGATCGGTGAAGGTGCATTCAACGGTACGGTTACCCGCAGCGGCTCTGCCTACACGAAGGACTGGGTTGCTGGTGCCGGAACGCTGATTACTTATGCTGATGTTCAATAGCAATCGGGATGGTGCTCGACTTGTATATGTAGCAAGTGTATAACTGCGAAAGCATTTGCGCCCGCACACCGTTCCGTAAGGTCGGTGTGCGGGTTTTTTGTGCCCTCCCCAAACCGAGCATCCGGCCGCCTCGGATATTGAACTGTCAGAAACAAGAAATCCGGTCTCCTAAACGGACCGGATTCTTGGAATCAGCAGAGACTTGTATATGTAGCAAATGCCTGCGAAAGCCTTAATGTAATTTGTGCTATTCTGCTGATCTATCGGGATATATCAAAACACCATGTGTCCAAATCGCACCTTGCCAAGAGGTATGTTCGACAAAGATAAGGAAAAAAATATAATATCTCAAATACCGACTTCATTTCTTCAACCCCAAATCAAAATCAATACTCGAAAAGCATCGACGGACGCAACGGAGGGCAACTGCTTTTCACTTGTTGGATACGCTCAATATATCACCTCGCCGATACGGAAGATGATTCCCGATTAACAGTCATAATATTCAAGATAGTTAATCCGTGAATTATTAAATCGGGAATCGTCTTGCCGTATTATTATTGGTGATTACTCAGTTGTAAAAAGCGATGCTCGGCCAATCATTCTTTCTAACTTTTGCACCGTCTTGACAATCAGTCGAAACATCGCTTGAAATTTATATAAAACGGAAGCGAAACAAATAGATGCGCAACTCAAATTTGAAGAATTCATTTGTTCCGTTCCTGTACAATAAAATGAAACCGCCCGATCGTTACCATATTTAGGCCCCAGACGTATAGGGTCGCTTATGCCAACGACCGTTTCCATAGCCATCTGCACCGCATGGGCAGACCGATTCCGCCGGCCGGAAATCTTTCGGCCGGTGCAATTCGCATGTTGTCTTGTCGTTTGAAGCCAGCGGCGCATAGCGGTGAAAGTTGGGTGGCGGATGCGCGCCCGCAAAAAATAAAAAGAGGGGCGCGGTGTCAGCTCCTCACTGCCGGTCTTGGAGTACCTTTAACGTGAAGCTGTCCTGCGCCCTTGCATGTTCTGCCCACAAAGGAGCAGAACATAACAAGGACTGACAACCATTATACCACGTTAAACATCCTCTAAAGAGGTCTCCAAGTTCGCAGTAAGGTATAAAGAGTTGTTTACCCTTTATAGTTATGTCTGTCGGCTATGCCGAACTCTGAAAGCCATCATTCATTTGCATCGTTCTTGCAGTTATTTGTTCCCGGACGGCTTATGTCGCCCCAATACAACCAATACTGCGTGATGCGCGCCTTTCAGACAATAGGCAAATATAGCAATAATAATTCATCCACACATCATTTGGGCATGTATTTTTTGGAAAAGTTTTCATATTTTTGTGGATATGAAGACCTCGATAGACTTTTTACCCGAATTCGTCCGATGTGATCTTCACGAATTGGTCGGGCTAATTCGTGAAGAGATAAAAGACGTCGTAATGATTATTCTTTACGGCAGCTATGCCAAGAACACCTATGTCATTCATGATGTTCAGATCGGCCCGAACGGAGAAACGACCGAATATCACAGCGATTATGACTTGATGGTAATCACCCGCAAACGACTGGGCGAACGGGAGAGCACAGTCGAAACGCGGATTAGAGATCGATTTTCAGAAGGCAAATCCGAGATTACCAAAGTTCAGCTTGTCAGCGAGAGTATCAGCAAGTTGAACAATGCCCTCTCTCAAGGTCATTATTTCTACATTGATGCCGTCAACGAAGGTGTTTTGTTGTATGATTCCGGCGAATACGAACTGACGACACCCCGAGATTTGAACTTCTCGGAAATAAAGCAAATTGCAGAAAACTACTTTTATAGTAATCAGCAAAGAGCACTTGACTATTGGGAGGATGCTATCAGAAATATCAAGAATAAGAAATATACCCATTCTTCTTTTTTCCTGCATCAAGCGACCGAATACCTGCTAAAATCCATTCCTTTAGTATTTATCCTCTACCGCTACAAGGAACACGAGTTGAAATTTTTGCTTGACATGTGCAAAAAACATACGTTGGAACTGGTCGATATTTTTCCTTGCAGGACAAAACGAGAAGAACATGTTTTCGATCTGTTATGCAGAGCGTATGTAGAGGCCCGATATAATGACGATTTCGTCGTTACGAAAGAGGAAATCGACATACTGCGTTCCCGAATCGAAATTTTGAGGCCTATCGTCGAAAAGGTCTGCCGCGAGCGCATTGCCTATTACGACACCCAAAGCAAGAAACTGTCCTGACCCAGAACCAAGCCATACAACTTTTCGAGGAGCGCGAGGTGTGCACCGTGTGGCCCAGCAAGAACAATATATATATAATGTCCAAGCATAGTTGCCGCAATTGGAAGTCTGGTTCAAGAAATCAACGGATAATTTTAGAATATGCGATAAATATCAAATAAGTTATGTATCTTTGTTCTTAAGCATTGGATGTATTAGAGCGTAAATTTATCACAGCGAAGTAGTGACCTGAAAACAGAAACAACGTCATAACAAGTTGATACATAAAGGCTAATGAATGCGGGTTCGAATCCCGTTTCCGCTCCAGAAGTTCTTGAAATAAAGAGCAATAAAAAGCAAAAAGC
>CAYYUW010000135.1:0-5342 GCA_964474985.1 uncultured Alistipes sp.
TAGGAGCGACCTCGTCGCCTGCCGTATAGTAGGGATAGGTGTAGGTCTTGCCGTTAACGGTGTACGAGGTGAACACGTTGGCAACACGGAAGATGTCGCGGTCGGTGCGCTTCTCGACATAGACGTCGTAGATTACGTCCGGAGCCTTAAAGACGATACCCAAAATGGTGTTCTTCATCGCGCACTCGGTCTCTACCGGTTCCCACGATACGGGAGGTTCCGGTGCCCACGTAGTCAGGGTGTAGGTGCAGGCGTTATTGGCCCACGGTGTTTCGTCCTGCGACGAAACCGACATCTCGACGGTGTAGGTCTTGCCCTGCTCGAGGGCCGACTGGTCTACGGTTACGGTAAAGGTCGTCTTCTCCTCCCCTGCAGCAAACGATACCGATGCAGGAACGTGTATGCCGGCGGGAGCAGTGCTGGTGAGTACGATCGTAGAGGCTTCGCTGTACTTGACGCGGGCGATCTCCACGTCGAAGCCGGTTGAGGTCTCCTCGCAGACGAACTTGCCGCTCTTGGCGGGGAAGTAGGCCTCGGTGTTGTCCGGTGTTACGCCGATGGGATACTCTTCGTCCTCGCAGCCGGTCAGGCCGAGCGCGACGAACGCCATGAGGACGTATAATAATTTTCTGTATGTTTTCATTTGTCGATTCTTTTATTGTTATACGTTGCTATTCGGCTCCTTCGTTCTGGTCGTCCTCGGAGAGTTCGGTGTTGTTCTCGATCTCGGCCGTAGGCAGCTGGTAACGGAAATGTTTATCCGACTGCTCGTAGCGGAACTTGGCGCCGTCGAGGTGGTTGTTGTCCTCGCCCCAAGTAGCGTCGGTGCGGTCTACGGGAATGTTCAGACGACGGTTGTCGATGTACTCCATACCCTCGCCCCAGAACTCGACGCGCTTCTGGAAGTTGATCTCCTCAACCAGCGAAGCCTTGTCTGCTGCAGTAAAATTATACGACGGGTTGCGGGTCTGCATAAAGGTGACGAGCAGCGTGGTCGCACCGTTCAGGTCGCCCTGCTGTGCCAAAGCCTCGGCCTTGGTCAGATATGCCTCCTCGCTGCGCAGGTAGATGTAGTCGCCCAGCTCCCAGCCTTCGAGCACGCCGCTCTGAATGTTGGCGCGGCCGGTGCCGATGAATTTGTACGACTGGTAAGGCGTGTCGGCTTTCTGCCTCGATTCGGGCAGGTTTTCAAAGTCGCGCTTCATTCCGTCGGTCGTGCGCGGGCACTCGAACCACCACAGGCGGATATCGTTGTCGCCGATGCGGTCGACGAACGGCTTGAAGGCTGCACGCCATACGCCGATACCGGCATATCCGTCGCCGTAGGCATCCATCTGCGAGAACCACGACATATAAGTGGTGGTATTGTCAGTGGTGATGTCGCAGCCCCATACCACGTCGGGGAGCGAGAGGTCGCTGAAGCCCTGAAGTATCTGGGACTCGCCGTTCAGTACGCCGAAATTGTCCATTACCACCTGAGCGTATTTGGCAGCCTCGCCCCACTCGTGCTGGGTCATATATACACGGGCCAGATAGGTTGCAGCCACGCATCCGTCGAAATCCGAAGGCGTCGAGGTTTTGACGGCACCGATGTTGACGAAAATGTCGTATGCACCCTTCAGGTCGTCGATGATCTGCTTGTGTACCTCGGCCACGGTGCTGCGGGGCTGGTTGCCCGTGATCTTGTCGGTGACGATAGGCACGCAAGGCTGGTCGGCGTAGCTGGTGCCGCCGCCCCACTTGTTGTCGCTGACACCCATATAGTACGGGAACTGGTAGAGCAGCGTCAGCTGGTAGTAGGCGTAGCCGCGCAGACCCATAGCCTGAGCGCGGTATTTCAGCACGTTGGGATCGGTTTCCTCCTCGGAAATACCGGCGAGCATAATGTTGCAGTTAGATATCATGTTGTAGTACTCGCGCCAGCGGTTGGAGGTGGCTACGAAGCCCTCGCCCCAGTAGTCGCACAGGTAGTGATAGAGGCTCATTGCGAAACGTCCGGTCATCACCAAATCGTTGCCCATAAGCGAGGTGAGGTAGTCGAAACTCTTCTGTCCGAAATAGTTGTGCGACATATCGGTATAGACGTAGTTCTGCACGTCGCTGTACATACCGGCCATAGCTGCCGAGTAGACTTTGTCGGGATCGCTCGCGGCGATCTCGTTTTTGCGGTCGTCGGTCATGATCTCAGAGGAGATCGCGTCCTTCGAGCAGGAGACTGCCAGCGACGCCGCCGATGCGGCCAAAAGCAAAAATATAAGTATCTTTTTCATAATGTCGTCAAGGTTTAGAAGTTGAAGTTAAGACCGCCGGAGATAGTTCTGATCTGACCGTAGCCGCCGTAGTCGGACGATGAGCCGCTCAGCGTTACACGCGGGTCGAGACCCCTGCGCTTCGAGAAGAGCGCCACGTTGTCGGCAGCTACATAGAAGCGTATGCTCTCGATGCCGAGCTTATGCATCCACTTGGCCGGCAGAGTATAGCCCAAAGTGATGTTTCGGATGCTGAAGTAGTTGCCCTTGATCAGCCACAGGTCCGAAGACTGAGTATAGCCGTTCGAGGCCTCGTTGGCGTTCCATACGGGGTATTCGCCCTCGCCGGTGGCGGGATTGAAGGTTTTCCACAGTTCGCGGTTGTGGCCTACGTAGTACGATGCGCTCATAGTCGATACAAATTCGTCATCGTAGACGTAACCGCCGATGCGGAATGCCGTCTGAACCGACAGGTCGAAGCCGTAGAAGCTCAGAGAGGTGTTCAGACCGCCGTTGAAGTCGGGCATACCGGACTTGTCAAGCAGATAGCGGTCGGCAGCGCTGTACGAAGTGGTGGTCTCGCGACCGGTCACGTTGCCGTCATTGTCCTTGACGTCCTTGTACCACATGGCCTGACCGTTCTCGTTCATACCGGCGTACTCGCGCATATAGAAGCGGTAGCGGTCCTTGCCCTCGGTGAGCTTCTGAACGCCGTTCACGATACCGTCTTCGCGGTTCTCCTCGGGCAGCGTCAGGATCTTGTTGGCATAGTGCGAACCTACGACCTGCAGGGTCCACTTCACGTTCTTGCTGCGAATGACATCCACGCTAAGGTCGATCTCGATACCCGAGTTCTTCATCGCGCCGAGATTCTCCCAGTTGTAGGGACGGCCTGCCGAAATGGCCAGCGTACGTCTGAAAAGCATATCGTCCGTGCGGCGGGTGAAGTAGTCGATGCTACCGTAGACGCGGTCGAACAGGCGGAAGTCGACACCCACGTCGAAAGTCTTCTGCTTCTCCCACGTAAGGTCGGGGTTGCCGTAGAAGGCGTAGGTGTAGCCGAGCTGCGAACCGTCCCAAGTAATGGCGTACTGGTCCATATACGGAGTGTAATTCAACACGTTCTCGTTACCCTGCGTACCGTACGATGCGCGCAGTTTCAGGTCGTTGACGACCTTGGAATCTTTCAGGAAAGCCTCCTGCGAAAGTCTCCACGCACCGCCGACCGACCAGAATGTTCCCCAGCGATTCTTGAAACGCGAGGTGCCGTCGCGACGTACAGCGCCCGAAAGGTAGTACTTGTGGGCATAGTTGTAGTCGGCCTTGGCGAAGTAGCCTTCGATGTTGTGATCGTCGGTGTAGCTGGTGAGGTCCTGAAGCTTACCGCCGTTGGCAAGTTCCGGATTGACCGGATCGAAGAAGTTGGTCTTCTGTCCCGCCAGATAGGTGAAGTGGTACTTGTAGAACTCGTGACCGAGCAGCGCCTCGATATTGTGATCGCCGCAGAAGTTCTTGTTGTAGCCGAGCAGCTGGTTGAAGTTGGTCGTGCTCGAGGTGGACGACGCCTTGGTGCCGCGGCCGTTGAACGACTGTCCGTCGCCAAGGGTCGGAGTATAGTACGTAGTACCTTCGCTGTGGCGGTAGTCGTAGCTGTAGTTGGCCGAGAACTTGAAGTCCTTGAGGAAGGTGACCTCGACATACGAACGGGTGTAGAGGTTGTTGATCTTCGAACGGCGAATATCCTCGTTCAGGTTGCAGATCACATTCTGATTGGTTGCCGTGATACGGCTGGTAGTGCCGTCGGTCTGACCGGTACCGGCATCGTACATAGGCGTTCCGTCCTCGTTGTATTTCATGTTGCCCTCTGCGTCGTATGCGTGTACGGGGAAGATCGGCGCCCAGCTGCGTGCTACACCGAACGGGTTGCTTGCCAAACCGCTGCTCTCCTGAACGCCGCGCGTATCGGTGCGGGCGTAGGTCATATTGGTGCCGACCTTCAGCCACTTCTTGATCTGCGAATTGACATTGGCACGCGATGTGATACGATTATAGGACGAACCGGTAATGTAGGCATCCTCATCGAGGTAGCCCATCGACATGTAGTAATCGGTCTTGTCGGTAGCGCCGCTGGCCGAACCGACATACTCCTGACGGAACGAGTTGGAGAACATCGCATCCTTGAACGAGTCGTCGTAGCGCAGCACAGCGCGGCTGTTCAGCTTGCCGTTGGTGCCGACCAAATACTGCCCCGAGGGGATAATGAATGCGTTATAGTTGCTCAGCTCGCCGAGCAGGTGCTCCGAAGCATAGAGATTGGCCGATGCCTCGTCGGCGCCGCCGGCCATCTGGGTGTTGCGGATACCGTACCAAGTCAGCTCGTAAAATTCGGCCGAGTTGGTTACCATCTCGTAATCGTGGACAGCGCGCGAGTTCACGCCCCAAGTAGCCTTGAGCGCGACGCGGGTCTTGTCCCTCTTGCCGCTTTTGGTGGTCACCATAACCACGCCGTTGGCTGCACGCGAACCGTAAAGAGAGTTCGATACGGCATCCTTCGATATGGAGATGTTGTCGATATCGGCAGGGTTGATGTCGGAGAGCGAACCGTTGAAGGGCACGCCGTCCACCACGATCAGGGCGGTGTTGCTGCCCGAGAGCGAGCCGATACCGCGAATGTAGATCGAGGCGTCGCTACCCGGCTGACCCGATGCGCTGAGAACCGTCACACCGGCTACGGCACCTTCGAGCGAGCGGGTTACCGATGAAGCCTGCGAGTTGGCGATCTTGTCGGCGCCGATCTTGCTGACCGAGCCAACCAAGTCTTCCTTGCGCTTGGTGCCGTAGGCGATCACTTGGATATCATCGATAGACTGCGCGTCGGTCATCATCTTGATATCGATAACCGAACGCTGTCCGACGGCGACCATTTGCGGCTGCATACCGATAAAGGTATAGACGAGCGTCGCACCGGCCGGAACCGAGATCGAATACCGTCCGGCATTGTCAGTTGCCACGGCATTCTGCGTAGTACCCTCGACGAGCACCGTTACGCCGACCAGAGGATTGCCCTCTGAATCGGTGACGGTACCTGTCACC
>CAYYUW010000136.1:0-2510 GCA_964474985.1 uncultured Alistipes sp.
CCTGTCTTCTGAAAGAGGTGCAGCAGGAACGGGACGTGGGCGAAAAGCTGCCAGAGCGACTGTTTGAAGCGGTTGTAGCGCCGCGACGTGGTGATCTTCACGAGGTAGTTTTTCAGCGCTCCCGTAGCCTGGTCGATCGCCATGTTGTTGTCGTTGAGAATCACCAGCAAGTCCGTATTGCGGCTCGCGCCCGCATTGTTGAGCCCCTCGAAGGCCAGCCCGCCCGTCATAGACCCGTCGCCGATGACGGCCACCACCTTGCGTTTCTCGCCCTTTAGCTCGACGGCCTTGGCGATACCGAACGCCGCCGAAATCGACACCGACGAGTGCCCGCCGCCGAAAGCGTCGTAGACGCTCTCGTCCATACGCGGGAAACCGCTGATTCCGTTAAGTTTGCGCTTGTTGCGGAAGGCCTCGCGCCGTCCCGTGATGATCTTGTGGGGGTAGGTCTGGTGTCCCACGTCCCAGATCAATTTGTCGTCGGGTGTATCGTAGACGTAGTGCAAGGCCGCGGCAAGCTCCACAGTTCCCAGACTCGAAGCCAGATGGCCGGGGTTCTTGGCGCACTCCTCGATGATATATCGGCGCAGCTGTGCACAATACTCGCCCAGCTGCTCGATCGAGAGCTTTTTAAGATCGGAGGGCGAATCGACACCCTCCAGCAGTTCGGGATATGTCGCTTTGGATTCCATCGGACAACAAAGATAGCAAAACCCCCGTTGAGAACAAAACAAAATATGCTGTTTTTTACATAAACGACATAAAACGGGGCTGAAGATATACGCAGTTTCGGACGAACAAAGTCCCCGCCCTGTCTCGCAACTCCTTTTGACTACGATATTTCCGCCGCCCGCCCGCCGAAAAACCGGCCACGCACGAGGAAAGCACATCACGACGAAATCTGAAACGAATTCTGCTGCCGGGCCAGAAAAATTAAGATTTTTTTGGTTGTTTGTGGCGGATATATTGATTTTTTTGTTACTTTTGCATCAATTGGAAAAATAAGAACTTAAAATGCCGAAGCTGTATGACAGAGCGTCCGCACCGAGAAAACCCGATTGGCTGAAAATCAGGCTTCACCGCGAAGGCGGGGACTTCGCCGAGGTAAAACAGATCGTCAGGGAGCACCGTCTCCACACCATCTGCACCAGCGGCAAGTGTCCCAACCAGGCCGAATGCTGGAGTCGCCGAACGGCCACGTTCATGATTCTCGGGGACGTGTGCACACGAAGTTGCCGCTTCTGTGCCACTGCCACAGGCCGCCCGCTGCCGCCCGACAGGGACGAACCGGAGCAGGTGGCCCAGAGCGTGCGTCTGATGCAACTGAGGCACGTCGTTGTCACTTCTGTCGACCGTGATGACCTCGCCGATGGAGGCGCTGCCCACTGGGCCGCCACCGTCCAGGCCATCCGCAACGGAAGTCCCGGCGTAACTATTGAGCTCCTTATTCCCGATCTGGACGGACGGCCCGAGTTGTTGGACACGGTGCTGGCCTCCGGGCCCGATATTGTCGGGCACAACATCGAGACTGTCGAGCGGCTCACCCCCGTGGTGCGCTCAAGAGCCAAGTACCGCACGTCACTCTCCACGCTGGCATACCTTGCCGGACAGGGAGCGGTGACCAAGAGCGGACTGATGCTCGGACTCGGCGAGTCGGACGACGAGGTGTTGCAGACGCTGAAAGACCTGCGCGAAGCGGGTGTTCGGATCGTGACCCTCGGCCAGTATCTCAGACCGACGCTGGAGCATTATCCCGTAGCGGAATACGTCTCCCCCGAGCGGTTTGACGATTGGCGACGGACGGCTTTGGAACTCGGATTCGACTTTTGTGCGAGCGCGCCGATGGTGCGATCCTCGTACTTGGCCGACCGAGCTTTGGATGCCGTCAGGCTGTCGAAGGCGGAAGAGCGGTAGAGACCCTCCCCGCGCTCGGCAGAACTGTGTCCATACCAACACTGTGGACACACAAAACGCTTTTTTATGAACGGGGTAGAGCAAAGATCGAACATCGTTTATCGTGACTTGGGCACGATGGCCTACGGGGATTGCTGGAAGTTGCAGCAGTCGCTGTTCGAGGAGGTGTTGCACCGCAAAGGCGAGGCCGACGCACCGGTCGGATACCTTTTGACGGTGGAGCATCCGCCTGTCTATACCCTGGGCCGAAGCGCACACGAAGAAAATTTGGTGACGGGCGAAGCGTTTCTGAAAAGCCGCGGCGCGGAGGTCTACCGCATCGACCGCGGCGGCGATGTCACCTTCCACGGCGAGGGGCAGGCGGTGGTCTACCCGATCGTCGATCTGGAGCGTATCGGAATCGGAATCAAAGCGTATATCGACCGGATGGAGCAGGCCGTCATCGACACGGTGGCCTCTTGGGGCATTCGCGGCGAGCGCGTCGAGGGCGCTACGGGCGTGTGGATCGACCGTGGCACGGCGCGCGAACGGAAAATCTGTGCCATCGGGGTGCGCGCGTCGCACTTTGTGACGATGCACGGGCTGGCGCTGAACGT
>CAYYUW010000137.1:0-13028 GCA_964474985.1 uncultured Alistipes sp.
GCGTGCCCCCCCAGCAGCCGAAGGTGATTATTATGGCAAAGTCCGCATCTTCTGTCGCAAATACCCCTCCTTTGGGGCGGGCGCGCGGGTTGCGCCCGCAGAGTGCAGCCCGCAGTTTAACGGCGCACCAAGAGGACGACGTTTTCGACGTGGAATGTATGCGGGAACATATCGACGGGCTGCACGGACTCGACGCGATAGTCGTTGTTCATGAGGGCTATGTCGCGGGCCTGCGTGGCGGGATTGCAGCTCACGTAGACTATGCGTGAGGGTGCCGCGCGCAGGATCACGTCGATCACCGGAGCATCCACTCCGGCGCGCGGCGGATCGAGAATCACCACGTCGGGCCGTCCGTTGCGCTCGACAAATTCGTCGCTGAGCACCTTTTTCATATCGCCGGCATAGAAGACGGTGTTTTCGATGCCGTTGATGCGCGAGTTCACGCGGGCATCCTCGATAGCCTCGGGAACATATTCTATGCCCACCACGCGGCGGCACCGTGCAGCGCAGAAGTTGGCTATGGTGCCGGTGCCGGTATATAGATCGTAGAGCACGTCGTCGGGTTTCAGGCCGGCGAAGTTGCGCGCCACCTTGTACAGCTCGTAGGCCTGTTCGGAGTTGGTCTGATAGAACGACTTGGGTCCCACCTTGAAGCGTAGCCCCTCCATCTGCTCGAATATGTGGTCGGCGCCGCGGAACGTTATCGGCTCGAGATCGCCTAACGCATCGTTGAACTTGGTGTTTATCATGTAGACCATCGAGACTATCTCGGGGAATGTCCGGCAAAGGTGGTCGAGCAGTGCCCCGATGCGTTCGCGATCGTTCTCGGCAAATACCACGATGACCATCACCTCGCCCGTCGAGGCGGTGCGGATCACCATATTCCGCATCAGGCCGGAGTGTTCGCGCGCGTTGTAGAACGGATAGCCGTGTTCGAGGCAGAAGCGTTTGGTTTCGAGCCGAATGGCATTCGACGGATCGCCCTGCAGCCAGCATTTGTCAATGTCCAGCACCTTGTCGAACATTCCGGGTATATGGAATCCCAATGCCGGCGAGGCATCCAGCTCGGCTCCCGAAGCCACCTCCTCGGTGGTGAGCCAGCGGCGCGGGGTGAATGTAAATTCGAGCTTGTTGCGATAGAACTGCGTGCGGCGCGAGCCGAGTATCGGCCGAATCTCGGGTAGCTCGATCTTGCCGATGCGCGACAGCTGGTCCTCGACTTGCGAAGCCTTGAGACGCAGCTGCTCCTCGTAGGGGAGATTCTGCCACTTGCAGCCGCCGCAAACGCCGAAATGCGCGCAGAAAGGCTCGCAACGCATCGGCGAAAGGCGCTGGTAGCGAACTGCGTATCCCTCCATATAACGGCGTCGCTTGTTGCGTATCTGCACGTCCACCACATCGCCCGGGACGGTCATAGGCACGAACACCACCTGCTCGTTCCAGCGCCCCAGCGCTTTGCCCTCGGCTGCGAGGGTCGTTATTTCAAGCCCCTCGATAAGAGGGTAATCATGCTTTTTTCTTGACATCGGCTCGGTTTATTCGGATTAGCGTCGGCAAAGATACGAATAAGCCGGCTGCAAATGCAAATTTATTTGCACTTTGCCGAGCCGAGGCGCTAATAAACCGAACGCATATTATTTATGGTTTTGCGGGACTTCGCAGTCCCCGAGGCTTCGGCTCGCGCGGTTCCATAGGAGCCGCAATTATTCGCTGAAAATGTTCGTCGCCTATGTTCGCACCCGCTTTACCGCCTTTTAGGTTCGAATTCGAGCCTTTCGCCGCGCACGTCGGGGTTGACGATGCCGTTTTCGAATGCCTTGCGGCCGTTTACCAGCGTCAGCACCACGGACGACCGGAGTGTCTCCCCTTCGAAGGGAGACCAGCCGCACTTGTATAACAGGTTGCTGCGCTGGACGCGCTGCGGGCGGGCGGGGTCGACGATTGCGATATCGGCCCGATACCCTTTGCGCAGGAATCCGCGGCCGACTATGCCGTAGCGCACTGCGGGGGCGTGGCACATCTTCTCGACCACCTGTTCGACGCTCCACAGTCCGCGTGCTGCAAGTTCGAGCATCGCTGCGAGGGAGTGCTGCACCGACGGTCCTCCGGAGGGACACTGCCAGTAGGGCCGCATCTTCTCCTCGTCGGTGTGGGGGGCGTGGTCGGTTGCCACGATGTCCAATTTGCCGCTGACGAGTGCACGGCGCAGTGCGTCGCGGTCGGCAGCGCTCTTGATTGCGGGGTTCCACTTTATGCGGTTGCCGCGCGCGGCGTAGTCCTCGTCGCAGAACCAAAGATGATGCACGCACACTTCGGCCGTTATCGACTTCTCGGCGAGCGGTTTGGCATCGAACAGCGCAAGCTCGCGTTCGGAGCTTATGTGCAGCACGTTCAGTTGCGCTGAGTAGCGGTCGGCCAGCTCTACGGCCAGCGCCGAGGAGCGGTAGCACGCTTCGGCATCGCGAATCAGGGGGTGCATCTCGGGTCGCACGCCGTCGCCATAGCGGTCGCGGAACTCCTCTGTGCGGGCGCGTATGCGCGGTTCGTACTCGCAGTGTGTCGCTATGACCGTGGGGGCGCAGTCGAACAGGGCCGCCAGCGCTTTATGGTCGTTCACGAGCATATTGCCCGTCGAGGAACCCATAAATACCTTGACGCCGCAGACTGTGCGCGGATCGACCCGCTGCACCTCGGCCAGATTGTTGTCGGTGGCGCCGAGGTAGAAGGAGTAGTTGGCCGCCGAGCACTCCGCTGCGCGCTCGAACCGCCGCTGCAGATCGCCGAGCGTGACGGTCGGGGGCTTGACGTTGGGCATATCCATGAACGAGGTGACGCCGCCGGCCACTGCTGCCGCCGACTCCGAGGCGATATCGCCCTTGTATGTAAGCCCGGGTTCGCGGAAGTGCACTTGATCGTCTATGGCGCCGGCCATCACCCACTTGTCCGTTGCGTCGATGCGTTCGCCTGAAAACGGACTGTCGTATTCGCCCTCGCCGACGGCTGCGATGCGTCCGTCGCGAACGAGCACGTATCCGCGATATGATCGGCCTTCGTTCACTATGAGGCCGCCGTGAATCAAAATAGGAGTCATAAGCGCTGTTTTTCTTCGGCAAATTTAATACTTTTGTCGAAAATTTACTCCGATGCCGCAGACAATATCCCTACAGCTTCCGCCGCGCGATGCGGCCGATCCCGAACGTTATGCCTGCGAGGCGGCCCGACGTTTGGGACTGCTTCGCAGCCAGATCGCCCTCGTGCGCGTGACGAAGCGTTCGATCGACGCCCGCCAGCGCAACGTGAAGGTCAACCTGACGCTCGAAATATATGTCGACCGCGAGCCGCAGCCCGCACCCGTGCATTTCGACTATCCGTCGGTTGCGGGCGGCACCGAGGTGGCTATCGTTGGCTCCGGTCCCGCCGGACTGTTCGCGGCGCTGCGGTTGATCGAGCTGGGTTACCGCCCCGTGGTGATAGAACGCGGCCGCGACGTCTCGGCCCGCAAACGCGACATCGCGCAGATCAACCGCAACGGCGCTGTCGATCCCGACTCCAACTACGCCTTCGGCGAGGGCGGTGCGGGTACATTCTCCGACGGCAAGCTCTTCACACGCTCCAAGAAGCGCGGCGACTGTCACAAGGCGCTGCAGACGCTGGTTTTCCACGGCGCCACGCCCGAGATCCTTTACGAGGCGCACCCGCATATCGGGACCGACCGCCTGCCGCGCATCATATCGAACATCCGCCGCACGATTCTCGATGCCGGCGGCGAATTTCTGTTCGATCATCGCGTTACCGGACTGTCGATTCGCAACGGACGCATCGAAGGGGTGATATGCGGCGACCGCCGCATCGACGCTGCGGCCGCCATACTCGCCACGGGCCACGCGGCGCGCGACATCTACCGTATGCTCCACCGCGAGGGGGTGCGCCTCGAGGCGAAGGCGTTCGCTATGGGCGTGCGCATAGAGCATCCGCAGGCCCTCATCGACTCGATACAGTACCACTGCAAGGAACGGGGCGAGTACCTGCCTGCAGCCTCCTACTCGCTGGTGACGCAGCAGTGCGGCCGCGGCGTATATTCGTTCTGCATGTGCCCGGGAGGCTTCATCGTGCCGGCTATGACCGACGCTTCGGAGTCGGTGGTCAACGGTATGTCGCCCTCGGGGCGCAACTCCGTCTTCGCCAACTCGGGATTGGTGACCGAGGTGCGCCCCGATGACTTCGCCTTTCTGCGCGAGGAGTGGGGCGAACTGGCCGGACTGGAGTTTCAGGAGCGGCTCGAACGCACGGCACGCCGTTTCGGCGGCGATAACCAGATAGCTCCCGCACAGCGCGTTACCGATTTCGTCGCCGGACGGCCATCGACATCCCTGCCGCGAACATCCTATATTCCGGGTATGACGCCGTCGCTGCTGTCCGAGTGGCTGCCGCCGTTTATGGGCGAGGCCCTTCGCGCCGGCATCGCTGATTTCGGACGCCGTATGCGCGGCTACCTGACCGCCGAGGCTCTCGTCGCCGGTGTCGAATCGCGAACCTCGTCGCCCGTGCGCATACCGCGCGATGCCGAAACGCTTATGCATCCCGAGGTGCGGGGGCTGTTTCCCTCGGGCGAGGGGGCGGGGTATGCCGGAGGCATCGTCTCGGCCGCTATGGACGGCGAACACATCGCCGACGCCGTTGCCCGCTACATCCGCTGACTGCGTGGCGGAAAGCCGAATCGATTCGGCGGATTATTTTCGTTGTCAGGCGGAAATATGGGGCGGGAGCGGTAGAGAGTTAGCGAAAAATGGTTAATTTTGCGGGATTAATCTACCATACGGACAACAAAACGAATTAATTATATGGAATACGATTTCAGAGCCATCGAAGCCAAGTGGCAGCAGAAGTGGCGCGAGGACAAGACCTATAAGGTCGAAGTGGATCCGTCGCGTCCCAAATTCTACGTGTTGGATATGTTTCCCTATCCGTCGGGAGCGGGTTTGCACGTAGGCCATCCGCTGGGCTATATCGCTTCGGACATATACTCGCGCTACAAGCGCCTGTGCGGCTTCAATGTGCTGCACCCGATGGGTTATGACGCCTTTGGCCTGCCCGCCGAGCAGTACGCCATTCAGACCGGCCAGCATCCGGCAGTCACCACTAACCGCAACATCGACCGTTACCGCGAGCAGCTGGACAAGATCGGATTCTCGTTCGACTGGAGCCGCGAGGTCCGCACCTGCGATCCCGAGTACTACAAGTGGACGCAGTGGGCCTTTGTCGAGATGTTCGGCCACTACTACGACAACCGGCTGCAGAAGGCGCGCCCGATCGGGGAGTTGACGGCCGCATTCGAGAAGTCGGGCACGGAGGGTGTCGATGCGGCCTGCACCGTCGAGATGAACTTCACGGCCGCCGACTGGGCGTCGATGAGCGAGTCCGAGCGTGAGCGCACGCTGCAGAATTACCGTCTGGCTTTCCGTGCCGATACGATGGTCAACTGGTGTCCGGCCTTGGGTACGGTGCTGGCCAACGACGAGGTGCGCGACGGACTGTCGGTCCGCGGCGGCTACCCTGTCGAACAGAAACGTATGAAGCAGTGGCTGTTGCGTGTGACGGCATACGCGCAGCGTCTGCTCGACGGATTGGAGGGGCTGGAGTGGAGCGACTCGCTCAAGGAGATACAGCGCAACTGGATAGGCCGCAGCACCGGCGCGCAAATGTTCTTCGGCATCGAGGGCCGCGAGGAGAAGCTCGAGATATTCACCACCCGCCCCGATACCGTCTTCGGTGTGACGTTTATGGTCATCGCGCCCGAACACCGCTGGGTCGACAGCCTCACCACTGAGGACAACCGTGCGGCGGTCGAGGAGTATATCGCCCAGACCAAGAAGCGCTCCGAGCGCGAGCGTATCGCCGAGACCAAGCGTGTGAGCGGCGTGTTCACAGGTTCGTATGCCATAAATCCCTTTACCGAAAAGCGTATACCTATATATATATCCGACTATGTGCTGGCCGGCTACGGCACCGGCGCCATTATGGCTGTGCCGGCGCACGACTCGCGCGACTACGCCTTCGCCCGTCACTTCGGGTTGGAGATCGTTCCCGTGGTCGAGGGCGGCGACATCTCGGTCGAGAGCTACGACGCCAAGTCGGGCAAGATGATCAATTCGGGCTTCATCACCGGTATGGAGGTCGGACAGGCTATCGAGACGATGTTCGCCGAGGTGGAGCGCCGTGGCATCGGCCGCAAGCGGATCAACTACCGCCTGCGCGACGCCATATTCTCGCGCCAGCGCTACTGGGGCGAGCCGTTCCCCGTTTATTACAAGGACGATACGGCCCATACGCTGCCATTGGACAAACTGCCGCTCGAGCTGCCTGAGGTTAGGGACTTCGGTCCCACGGAGCAGGGCGAGCCGCCGCTGGCGCGTGTCGATAATTGGTGCACGGCCGAGGGGTATCCCTACGAGCTGTCGACGATGCCCGGGTTCGCCGGCTCGAGCGCCTATTATCTGCGCTATATGGATCCGCACAACGATCGGGCGCTGGTGAGCCGCGAGGCCGACGAGTACTGGCGCAATGTCGACCTTTACGTGGGCGGCATCGAGCACGCCACCGGTCACCTGATGTACTCCCGCTTCTGGAACAAGTTCCTCTACGATCTGGGTTATGTCTGCGAGGACGAGCCGTTCCGCAAGTTAGTCAATCAAGGTATGATTCAGGGCCGTTCGAACTTCGTCTACCGCGTTGTGGGCACCAACAGGTTCGTGTCGTACGGGCTGCGCAATGAGTACGAGACGCAGGAGATACACGTCGATGTCAACATCGTACGCAACGATGTGCTCGACACCGAGGCATTCCGCCGCTGGCGTCCCGAGTTCGCCGATGCCGAGTTCATCCTCGAGGACGGCAAGTATGTCTGCGGCTGGGCTATAGAGAAGATGTCCAAGTCGATGTTCAATGTGGTCAACCCCGACTATGTCGTTGAGGCTTACGGAGCCGATACGCTACGTATGTACGAGATGTTCCTCGGTCCGCTGGAGCAGTCCAAGCCGTGGGATACCAACGGCATCGACGGCGTGCACAAGTTCCTGCGCCGTCTGTGGGGCCTTTTCTACGACCGCGACGGACGCCTGAAGCTCACTGACGAAAAGGCCACGCCGGCCGAGCTGAAGACCCTGCACAAGACGATCAAAAAGGTGCGCGAGGATATCGAGAACTTCTCGTTCAACACCTCGGTGGCTGCCTTTATGATCTGTCTCAACGAGTTAGGCGACTGCCCGAAGCGCGAGATCGTCGAGCCTCTCACCATTCTTATCGCGCCATTCGCGCCGCACTTGGCCGAGGAGCTGTGGTCGGTGCTGGGCCATACGACGACGGTGTGCGATGCCCGCTATCCCGAGTACAACCCCGAGTATTTGGTCGAGAACAGCTATGAATATCCCGTGTCGATCAACGGCAAGATGCGTTTCAGGAAGGTGCTGCCGCTTGATGCGTCGAGGGAGGATATCGAGGCGGCCGTGCTCGCCGATCCCGTGGCGGTCAAGTGGACCGAGGGGCGCACGCCGAAGAAGATCATCATCGTGTCGGGCAAGATCATCAATATAGTACTGTGATTCTCAGTCTTTAGACAGGAGCGATAAAGATACCGTTATGAATTACGACGAACTTTTCCAGCATATATGCGCCAAGGAGAGTTTCCTGTGCGTGGGACTCGATACCGACAGGCGCCGGCTGCCGCAGTGCCTTGCGGGCGCGGACGACCCTGTCGCGGCGTTCAATCGCGCCATAGTGGATGCGACGGCGCCCTACACGGTGGCCTACAAGCCCAATCTGGCGTTCTACGAGGAGTATGGCGCCGAGGGGTTCGAAAGTTTCGAACGCACGTGCCGATATATCCGCGAGCACTATCCCGACATCTTCATCATCGCCGATGCCAAACGCGGCGACATAGGCAATACTTCGGCTATGTACGCCCGCGCATTCTTCGAGCGGGGGTTGGTCGATGCGGTGACGCTGTCGCCGTATATGGGACACGATACCGTGGCGCCGTTCCTCGCCTACGAAGGGCGGTGGGCGGTGATACTGGCCCTTACCTCCAACCCCTCGGCGGCCGATTTCGAGATCCTGCCGCTGGCCAGCGGCCGCCGGCTCTACGAGCAGGTGCTCGCCACTGCCTCGCAGTGGGGCACCAAGGACAACACGATGTTCGTCGTCGGCGCCACGCAGGCGATGATGCTCGGCGGCATTCGTGAGATCGTGCCCGACCATTTCCTGCTCGTCCCGGGTGTAGGCGCTCAGGGCGGATCGCTGCAGGATGTGGCTGCATACGGTATGAACTCGCACTGCGGCCTGCTGGTAAACTCCTCGCGCGGAATTATATACGCCTCCTCAGGCGAGGATTTCGCCGAGGCTGCGGGTGCCAAGGCCGCCGCGATGCAGGCCGAGATGAAGATGCTGCTGAAACGCTACATGTGATTTTTTCGGCCGGAAATTGCGTCCGATTGAAATATTTTCGTTATATTTGGTCTGAATAAAAACTATTCAGTCATGGCTGTATTCGAAGTACACGGAGGCCGCACCCTCAGCGGCGAGATAACGCCTCAGGGCGCCAAGAACGAGGCGCTGCAGATTCTCTGCGCAACGCTTCTGACCGAGGAGAAGGTTACGGTGCACAATGTGCCGCAAATATTGGACGTGCAGCAGCTTATCGAGCTGCTCGGCAAGATGGGTTCGCGCGTGGAGCGGCTGTCGGACGACACCTACACCTTCGAAGCCAAGGATATCGATCTGGAATATCTCAAGAGCGAGGACTACCGCCGTCGCGCCGCACGGCTGCGCGGTTCGGTGATGATCATAGGCCCGCTGCTGGCGCGGTTCGGCGTGGGCTATATCCCCAAACCCGGGGGCGACAAGATCGGTCGCCGCCGTCTCGACACCCATTTCATAGGCTTTCAGAAGTTGGGCGCCCGCTTCGACTTCGATGCCGGCGACGAGTTCTTCAGCGTCGAGGGGCGCAACCTTAAGGGCTGCTATATGCTTCTCGACGAGGCTTCGGTTACCGGTACGGCCAACATCGTTATGGCGGCCGTGCTGGCCAAGGGCACCACGACAATCTACAACGCCGCCTGCGAGCCTTACGTCCAGCAGCTGTGCCGTATGCTCAACCGTATGGGCGCCCGCATCTCGGGCATAGCCTCCAATCTGCTGACTATCGAAGGAGTCGGGCAGCTGGGCGGTACCGAGCACACGATGCTGCCCGATATGATCGAGGTGGGCAGCTTCATCGGTTTGGCCGCTATGACCAAGTCCGAGATCACCATACGCAACGTCTCGTTCGACAATTTGGGCATCATTCCGGCACAGTTCGCGCGTATGGGCATACATTTCGAGCAGCGCGGCGACGACCTGTATATTCCCCAGCAGGACCATTACAGCATCGAGAGCTTCATCGACGGCTCGATTATGACCATTGCCGACGCCCCGTGGCCCGGACTCACGCCCGACCTGCTGTCGGTATTTCTCGTGGTGGCCACTCAGGCGCGCGGCGAGGTGCTCATACACCAGAAGATGTTCGAGTCGCGTCTGTTCTTCGTCGACAAGCTGATCGATATGGGCGCCAAGATCATCCTTTGCGACCCGCACCGCGCCACGGTGATAGGTCTCGACCACTCGATGCGTCTGCGGCCGACACGTATGTCCTCGCCCGATATACGTGCAGGTGTGGCGCTGCTTATCGCCGCACTGAATGCCGACGGCCGCAGTATGATCCAAAACGTCGAGCAGATCGACCGCGGCTACCACGACATCGACGGCCGCCTGAACGCTATCGGCGCCAAGATAATCCGCTGCTCCGAGTAATCGCACGCTCAGCGGACACGAAAAACGGGCGGCAGTATCAACTGCCGCCCGCTGTTGTATATGCCTGCTGCCAAAGACTCTACTCTTTGCCGAAGGTGAACTGGAGGATCATCGGCACGGCCGTGGTCCAGTAGCGCCACGAGTGTGCGCCGTCGCGCACGCGGAACTCCATAGGGATGCCGCAGCGCATCATCTCGGAGAAGAAGTCGAGGTTGGGGCGGATCAGGAAATCGGTGTCGCCGCAGTCGGCCATCCAGCGTACGGTGCGCAGCTGCTCGATCTGCTGCTGCGAGGCGTTCTGAAGGAATACGACCGGCGAGGTCTCGACCACCGACCACAGGAAAGGCACGGCGTAGGACTTCGAGATGCCGTTCTTGGGGAACTTGTCTAACAGGCCGCTCACGGAGTATACGGCGCTGAAGGTGTCAGGGTGGCGCTGCGCGTATACCACCGAGCCTCCGCCGCCCATGGACAGTCCGGCTATCGCGCGTCCGGCCTTGTCGGCGACGGTGCGGAAGCAGCTGTCGATGTGCGGGATGAACTCATTGAAGAAGAAGTCCTCGTAGGCCCAGCCTGCCACGTTGAAGTATCCCATGTTATCGCCGGCCTTGTTCTCGGCCGTGCCGCGCGCATCGGGCATAACGATCAGCATCGGGCGGACGCGGCCGGCCGCTATCTCCTCGTCGGCCTGCCGCTGCAGGTCGCCGTGGGTGTGCCAGTCGGTGTTCTGTCCGAAGGCGCCGTGCAGCAGATAGAGTACGGGATAATTGTCCTTCGAGGTGTCGTAACCGTCGGGAATATAGACCGAAAAGCTTTTCTCGGTACCGAGTATGTCGCTGCGGAGTGAAAGCTCCTCCACGCGGCTCTGAGCATTCGCGCCGGCGACGAAAAGTATCGCCGAAAAGATTGAAATGATAATTTTTCGCATCGTTGTGAGAGATTTTTTCGAATTAATTTGCAGCAAATATAGAAATATATTTGGAGGATTCACAATTTTTTCCTTATCTTTGCACCCGCAAAGTGGGTATGAACTCCTTTCTCTGCCCAGGTGGCGGAACTGGTAGACGCGCACGTTTCAGGTGCGTGTGCCGCAAGGCGTGCAGGTTCGATTCCTGTCCTGGGCACTGATGATCCCCGTCGGAAGATGTTCCGGCGGGGACTTTTTTTGTGCCGCCGATGCTTTCCGCCGCCCCTTCTCCTGCCGCCGGCTGTGGCACGGTTCTCCGCGCGGCAGGGCCGTCCGACAAGCCGAGTGCTGTGCGCTTATGTGTCTGTCTATTAGCGCTGTGTGCTGCCTGCCTCGATTTTGTAATAGCCTACGTTTATTTTGTCTGTGATATCATAAGAAAATATGATCGCAAAAACGGCGAAAAGCGGCTAAATCGCTGTAAAATCGGTGTAAAAAGATCGCAAAAAGTATTGTGAAAGAAAAATTATTCGTATCTTTGCAGTCCATTTTGGATAATGGAATAAGAGTAATTAACTAAAACAAAGGACAAAACAGTAAAGAAATGCCTACTATTCAACAGTTAGTAAGAAATGGCAGAGTGCATGTCGACGACAAGAGCAAGTCGCCCGCACTCGATGCGTGTCCTCAGCGCCGCGGCGTCTGCACTCGTGTGTACACGACTACGCCCAAGAAGCCTAATTCGGCTATGCGTAAGGTGGCACGTGTGAAATTGACCAACGGCAAAGAGGTGAACGCCTATATCCCGGGTGAGGGTCACAACCTTCAGGAGCACTCGATCGTGCTGGTGCGCGGCGGACGTGTCAAGGACCTTCCGGGTGTACGTTATCACTTGGTGCGCGGTGCTCTCGACTCGGCCGGTGTGGACGGACGTCTGCAGCGTCGCTCGAAGTACGGAGCAAAGAGACCCAAGGCAGGCAAGGGTGGCGCTCCCGCTAAGAAGAAGTAATCAGCAAAGAATTTAACAAGGAGAATTAACAATGAGAAAAGCTAAGCCTAAGAAGCGAATTCTACTTCCGGATCCCAAATTCTCGGACGTGCTCGTCACGAGATTCGTGAACAATCTTATGTTGGACGGAAAGAAGAGTATTGCCTATTCGATTTTCTACGATGCGTTGGAGATCGTCGGCGAGAAGATGAAGGACGCAGACAAATCACCTCTCGAAATCTGGAAGCAGGCGCTCGAGAACATCACCCCGCAGGTCGAGGTGAAGTCGAAGCGTATCGGCGGTGCCACGTTCCAAGTTCCTACCGAGGTGAGACCCGAGCGCAAGATTTCATTATCGATGAAAAACCTTGTCCTTTACTCTCGCAAACGCGCCGGGAAGTCGATGGCCGAAAAACTCTCAGCAGAGATAATGGCTGCCTACAATCAGGAGGGCGCCGCATTCAAACGTAAGGAAGAAATGCACCGTATGGCCGAGGCCAACAAGGCATTCGCTCACTTCAGATTTTAAGACAGAGGATACCAAAGATGGCTACAAGAGACTTACATTACACTCGTAACATCGGCATCATGGCCCACATCGATGCCGGTAAGACCACTACCTCTGAACGTATTCTTTTCTACACCGGCAAACCCACAAGATCGGCGAGGTTCACGAAGGCGGCGCCACGATGGACTGGATGGTACAGGAGCAGGAGCGCGGTATCACTATCACTTCGGCTGCTACCACAGCATTCTGGCACTACAACGACAAGACCTACCAGATTAACCTTATCGATACCCCGGGACACGTCGACTTCACCGTCGAGGTGGAGCGCTCGCTGCGTGTGCTGGACGGTGCCGTGGCTACCTTCTGCGCCGTCGGCGGTGTCGAGCCTCAGTCCGAGACCGTATGGCGTCAGGCCGACAAGTACAATGTTCCCCGTATCGGATATGTCAACAAGATGGACCGTACGGGCGCCGATTTCCTCGGCGTCTGCGCGCAGATCAAGGAGCACTTCGGCGCTACCGCACTGCCGGTGGTTCTGCCGATCGGTTCGGAGGACAAGTTCGAAGGTCTCATAGACCTTATATATAATAACGCGATCTACTACTACGACGACAAGACCGTCCGCGACAACTTCGAGCTGAAGGAGATTCCCGAAAATATGAAGGCCGAAGCCGAGGAGTGGCGCAACAAGCTCATCGAGGAGGTCGCTTCGGTAGACGACGCACTGATGGAGAAGTTCTTCGAGGATCCCGATTCGATCACCCCCGAGGAGATCATCTCCG
>CAYYUW010000138.1:0-37140 GCA_964474985.1 uncultured Alistipes sp.
TGTCTGGAATCCTCTGGAGTCAGTACTCTGGGATACTGAGAAGAACATCACTCAGCTTGGTAGGTGAAATGCAGTGGGCTATGAGGAGGGAGATGGTGGAGGGGTCCACCATGCCGGGTTTTCGTTCAACTGCCGGGAAGGGTAGCCCATACCTCAGGAGAATATCTAGCACTGATAAATTTATAAAGTATTTGACCTTTAATCAATCCTAATATTTTCAATCCACAGAGCCTGCTTAAACGCCTGCAGTCCTGCCCCTGGACCCCTATTCATCACAATTACTGCTCCAACTGTCGGAGGCAGGGCATGAAACAGCGCACGCTGACGTCCAATATTTTATCACTAATAAAGAGAAACATCCCAAGTATTTGCACAGTTCTGATGCTTTCCAGCCTTGAGCCCAGGAAAAGGGGGAGCATGGTGATTTATGCTTACTGCCCGGCACTGTTAATTGGCCTCCTCAGCCGGGGCCCTTGAGCATGGCTTTTCTTTTCCCTTCTAGCCACAGGCCACAGTGTGCAGAACTCAGATCCCTGAGCACCCAGTAGGGCTTTCATACACACTTGGGAGGTGGTGTGAAAACACTACAGAGGACGGTTTTCCATGACCAAGCTTTGGCAAGTGATTGCCTACACTGGTGACTTTGTAAACAGACAAAATGTTTATGAGAAATCTTGTTCCAGTTGTTGCCAAGGCTACAGTCCTTCCAGAGTTCCCAGGCTTCCAATCTCCCTCTGACCCCACCCCTAAGCAGTAGGGTGGCCACCCAACCCCACTTTCTTCTCAGCTCAAAGTTGCTCCCTCTCCGCCTTCCGGCTCCAAGAAGAAAACTGTGTTTCCAGACGCAGTGTTCAGAAGACCCACCCAGGATGAATTACATGGCACCCAAACATCTGGATGGAATGTATACTGAATAAGCAGGTGTTTCTCCTTTGGGACAGCAGGTGCCTTGGCAGAGCCTTGAGTCTCAAACTAGAAGAGAAGGGCTCCTTCTGTTCCAAAAGAGATGTTCAGCAAGCCCTTTAATTTCATTGTGACAAAGAGCTCCACACAATCGGGTTGCGATAGTCATTCACCATTGGGAAGTTCTCCGGACGAGCCTCGCCGTACAAACCGCCAGCATTCATTATCTCGATATGATCATCGAATTGATATAGGCGAATCGGCATATTGGATTGGTAATCGCGGTGCATGCAGGCATTCATCATCAACTCTCTCAATGCGTTGTTCGGATAGTTAATGACCGTTTTCTCTCTGAACAGACTGACAGCAACCGGGCGCTGCGTTATGATGGCATCGCTGACAAACGATTCCAACGCCGGCAGCATACTACATAGAGACCCTTGAAAACGCTTCTCGTTAAGCACTTCGCCGCCTTTCTCTTTGCCGACAAACCGCACATATTGCACGTAATCTCCTGGCATATAGTAACGCGGATTCTTGCCAAACAAAATAATCGCCGCATAGGTGGGGCAATCGTGTGTGCGGTCATACAGACGAACTGATGCCATCTGCTCTTTTATATCGCGTTTGTCTTGGCTCAATATCTCCACATCAACCACCGACGGCAGATAGGTGTTCTTGATATAGTCCAAATCTAAATCATCGAGCGATGCACCCAGACACGGTGTCACGTCAAATGTCGCCATATAAGCAGTACGACGCTCGGTCAAGAGCCGTTCCTCCGCTTCGCTGGCAATATCTCGTCTTGGCCCGATACGAATAAATGTTCTGCCACGATAACGAACCGGCGGGAGCAGCGACGGCAAAACCTCTGCGACCAACAAGTCGCCTTCGGGAAACTCAACCTTATCGACAGTCATCACAGGCAGAGGCAGGATATTGCCATCCGAACGAATCGCCGCAATCTTTTTGAGCAAATCGTCATCTACTTTTAGTCCTGACAACCGCCCATCATCGTATGCGCCAATAAGCAGATATCCCTTTTTGCGCGAATCGGGCAGATCGTTTGCGAATGCACAAATCGCCTCGCAAAACTTGTCCATATTACCAGTAGAGATGGTTCGCTCTATCCGATAAGTCTCAGTGCTGTGTAGCAGGGCTTGTATTTCGTCTTTCGTTATCATTGTCACTTTTATCTTGTTCTAAAATTAGTCGGAATCTCGACAATCGTCACCAACCAAACTTCCTTATGTCAAACGGGAATGTCCCCACCCCTTTTGGCTACCAATTTTGCAACTTTTACCTGAACTTCTGATTTGACTTGTTCGTCTTTATAGGCATAAAGAGTCAATTGTCCGAAATAGTCTGTCATCCGGGAGCGGTAATAAGCGAAGTCCCTGCTGTCGAGGAAATCGTGCGTTGCTTTTACCGCACTCTCCCATATTGCCGACAACCGGGCATAATCCTGTTTCGATGCTTTTATGATGTTCGTCGACATGCCTGTTTCCGTTGTTTTGTAGCATTTTCATACAAATGTAAACGATTTTCTTGGAAATCAGCGGCCAATAATAGAATTTTCCATGTCATCGCATCATGCCTCTTAGCAGGTCGGGAAGGGGGGCCTTGTTGCTGGTAGGTTTGCTTGTATTCAGCAGATAGGCTATATAAGCAAAATACGATGCTCAATAATAATTAGATATTAAGTGAGTTTCTTTGTCGATTTTATTATTTTTGCAATCGGAGAGGTGAAACTCTTTCCAAGGCATATTAGAAAAAGAAGAAGCGTTATGCTTATCTTGTACTTGAAAACGTAAGAAATTTTCAATTAGGATACAAGGATGGCATAGTGGTTCTCACGCTATAGCGTGGGCTGCTGTTGTTACATCTGTATCCGAGGTTTCCTACGACCTTCAAGTAAGAGTGTGGCATTGTTGTTCACGCTTTTTGCTAAAATGATATTAAAGAATTATGGCAGAAAACTTTGTGAAGCAAATAGGTGAAAACTATGATACTGAAACAAATGTATACAATAGTATATTTGAACAGTATGAACGGGTGGTAATACAGAGCCTTATTACATCGTTTGGACTTGACTTTTTAGTAAACGACCAACATGGAGGTGATGTTGATACAATTCATAACGTGCGGCTGATTGGTAAAGATGAAAAAATGAAATATAAAAATAAGCAAAATAAAGAAACTTATAACAAAAGGGGAGAATATAATTATGGTGAATACCATTCTGACCCAAGGTTTGCAACAAAAAAGAGCGAAGCACGTCAAGAATATAATGAACATGGTACACTATTAAAAGATACTTATACAGGAAAGGATTTGGAATATACCAACGCGGCTGATGTTCCAAAAGATGTAAGAGTAGAATTAGACCATGTTGTGGAATGTAAGGCTATTCATGATGACCGTGGGCGTGTACTTTCTGGGTTAAGTGGAGTTGACCTTGCTAATTCAGATGAAAACTTAGCATGGACAAACAAAAGCCTTAATGCTTCAATGGGAAGTTGGGCACGGCACAAAAATGACAGGTGGAAACAAGAATATGGCTGTGACGCTCCTCTATCTGAGGTTGATATGGTGGCATATCTTAAAGAGCATCAAGAAATAGATTTGGAAACTAAGAATAGGATGTTGGCTCAATATGAAAAATCACGCAAGGCCTATGACGCTCAAATCAATAGAGCTTATTATACTAGTCCTGCTTTCTTTAAAGACACAGCAAAAGCCGCAGAAAAGGTAGGTGTGGTAATGGGATTGCGTCAAGCACTTGGCTTAGCTTTTAGTGAAATATGGTTTGCTGTCCGAGATGAAATAAAGCAAGGGAAAGAGGATGGCAAAGCGCTATTTAACAGCATAGCTGTAGGAGTTAAAAAAGGTTTTGAAAAAGCCAAACATAAATACAACGAACTATGGCATAAATTTATAGAAGGTGCAGTAGGAGGTGTATTGGCATCTTTGACTACAACGCTCTGTAACATATTCTTTACTACGGCTAAGAATGTGGTGAGGATTATCCGTCAATCGTGGGCTTCCTTGGTTGAAGCGACAAAAATACTATTGTTTAACCCCGACTATCTTCCTTTTGGGGAGAGATTCAGGGCGGCTGCAAAAATTATAGCAACTGGAGCCAGTGTTGTTGCAGGTACAATGATGGGAGATTTGATTGCCCAAACAGGGGTTGCTGCAATTCCTATTGTTGGAGATATTGTACAAACATTTTGTAGTACGTTCGTTACAGGTATATTGAGTTGCTCGTTGTTATATCTTTTGGATAGAAATTCTGCTATCAACAAGATTGTGCAAGTACTTAATTCAATTCCAACCGTTGGTGATATCGTAGTATATTATCGAACACAAGCACGGTTGTTGGAAGAATATTGCGCCAAACTAATGGATATAGACTTGACTACCTTCCAAAAGGAAGCACAATCCTATAGTGAAGCTGTATATATTTTAGAGAATGCAGCTAATGAGCAGGAATTGAATTTCGCCTTGCGAACGGTATGTAAAAAATTAGAGATAAATTCACCTATTGGTTGCTATGAGAATATGAATTCTTTTATGGCCGACCCTAATAGCAAATTAAAATTCTGTTAATGTTCGAATGTGATAAATGTGGAGAATGTTGCAAGCATCTTAAAGGTATATCAATTTATGCTGAATTAGACAGAGGTGATGGCATTTGTAGATACCTGAAAGAAAATCTGTGCAGTATCTATAAAGATAGACCGTTGTTTTGTCGAATTGATGATTGTTACGAACAATTCTTCAAAGAGAAATATACTCGTGATGAGTTTTATAAACTTAATTATGAAATATGTAACAAACTAAAAAATAAAGAACTATGTTTTTAAATTCACTTAATCCTACAGAAAAGAGTAATTTCATAAAACTTGCGGTAGCTGTAATAAAAGCCGATGGCGTTGTTGAAGAATCTGAAAAGCAGATATTATCTACTTATGCTAATGAAATGCAGATTTCTGTTTGCAATCTTGAGGAACAAAGTAATGTTGATAATATTATCATGGAATTTGCAATGAAATCGACACTTCAAACAAAACGGATTGTCTTTTTAGAATTGTTGGCATTGGCGTTTGCTGATGGGAACTATGCTACAGAAGAAAAGACTTTTGTACAACAGTTGGCGAATGTTTTTGGGTTTGATAGAACATTTATAGAACAAGCGATTAATTTAGAAGATGCTTATATGTCAATTTATATGTCATTAGTTAATTTAGTAGAGAAAGGAGAATAACTATGCCATTACCATTAATCTTAGGAATAGCAGCTGCTGTTGCAGGAACTGCAGGTGTTGGATTGGGAATTCATGGCGGTGTTAAGATGAAACAAGCCAATGACAAGTTAAAAGAGGCTCAAAAAAGGAATGACTCAAACAATGCTCGCCTTGAAAGGATGAATAAAAATGCTTGTAAGGCTATGGATATCTTGGGTGAGAATGAGATGAAAGTCCTTTCCGAATTTCATCTATTCTCTGATTTGTTTGAGCGAATTAAGAATCGACCAGAGTTTGCAGATATAAAAATTGGTAATGTCTCTATACCCAAATTTGAAGGCGAAGAAATTAAGAAAGTTTCTGTTGGCGCAAGTGTTCTTGTTGGAGGTTTAGGTGGGGCAGCTTTAGGTACAGCTGGTGGGTTTGCTGCATCAGGTGCAACAACGGCTGCTGTTATGGCTCTTGGTACGGCTTCAACGGGAACTGCAATTTCAGCTTTAAGTGGAGCTGCTGCAACTAATGCAACTCTTGCCGCTCTTGGTGGTGGTTCACTTGCTGCAGGAGGTGGTGGTATAGCTTTAGGTACTACGATTTTAGGTGCCGCAACATTAGGAGTAGGTTTATTAGTTGGAGGTGTCATATTCAGTTGTACAGGTTCCAAACTTTCAAATAAAGCGGATGAAGCATGGGAACAAATGATTTCTAATGAACGAAAAATCAATGATATATGCAACTATCTTTATGATTTGCAAAGAACTGCTGAAAAATATAATGCTACATTATTGCGTATGCGCTCATTGTATTTGAAACAACTTACTAAGATGCGGAATATTATTGAGCCGTATAGTGAAAAACGTGTAAATTGGTATAATCTATCAATGGAAGAACAGTTTGTTATAGAGAATATGGTTCTGATTGTAGGGGTGTTGTACAATATGTGTAAAGTGAAATTAGTACGAAAATCCAACAGCTCAGACCAAAACATCATCAATAAAATAGAAATATGCAAAGCTGAAAAAGACGCAAATGATGTAATGGAACAAATGAGTGCTGCTTGATTAAAAAGCAAAATAGAACCATAAAGAAAAATAGTTATGGTTCTATTTTGCAAAAGGGGTATTAGCTTTTTCTTTTTTTGTGTTATAGCTTCCAATATTTTCACTGTATTTGTACCCAAACGAGATACCTGAATAGCAAATCAAGGCAGAACGCAGCAAATGGTACTGTTGCCAAGTCATTACCTCAAAATTGGGTACCCCCCCCCAAAAAAAGTCCTTTGTATAAGGCACTAACAAAAGTTTTCCAGAATTACGAAAATACTTTCTCCTAAACGCTTTTGCACAGCATTTAATGTGATTTTGTACCCCCGCACGCCCATAAGCAAAAGCCCCAATAGAGGACTGAAACTCTAAAATGCTCATCAAATCGTAACAGTTGGCCCATACAAAGCTTGTTATTACGACTTTTTATCTATTTTTGCCGCTGTTTAGGGGCAACTTTGTCCAAGACATTTGAGAAGCAGCAATATTCTTGTTGGGTGCTTCAATATATTAAGAATTAAGATTATTAGACAGATGAAAAAACGAATATACTTTTTAACTGCAATCTTGCTTGCTGTTGCAATATCTGTAAATGGGCAAGAATCAAACAGAGATAGAACTGTATCATTAGGGTTGAAGGACTATGAGGGTGCTGTATGTGAAGTGGAAAATAATTATGCAGGATTTTCTTCAAAAACGAGTTCCCCCGTCAAACTTGAAGAATATATAAAACTAAAAGAAAAACTTCATAAAGATATCTTAAATGGAAGAGAAGGTGCTGATGCCGTTGGTGAACTTTATGGTTGGTTTGGAGATTATCATTTAAGAACAGCACTGGCCGAGCATGGTAAATATAGAAAAACGAGAAAAGAATATGTTAGTACAACTAAAGGAATGCGTGAATACAATCCACTGCCTATAGCTCAAAAAGTCGACAGTGAAACTTTCTTGATACGTTTCCCCTCTTGCGAGGGTGATCCTTCACTTGAATGGGTAAATGAATCTATAGAGGCATACAAAGAGTCACAGTGCAAATATTTGATTATAGACATCCGAGGTAATGGCGGAGGACAAGATACATATTACAAACCCTATCTAAAACTTCTTTACGACAGGGAATCTTTGTCGAAAGGTGTTGAGATACGCAACTCCAAAGATAATATAGCCTATCTGAAAACTCAGGTGGAACGTTTGCCATGGTTACAGGAAGTTGCAGATAAGGCAGAGAACTCTGATGACGATTTCATTCCTCTTGTTGAAGACTATATCATAAAATATGATACAGTTAATGCCTTGCCTGTTAAAGCGGCCATAATTATTGACAGTAATGTCGCCAGTTCTGGTGAACAGATGATTTTAGATATAAAGGGGTGCAGTTCACGTACAATGATATATGGAAAGGGTAACACATTGGGATGTCTTGATTATTCAAATATTCGCAGGGCAGATATGAAAGGATGCGGAATTACAACTTATGTTCCAATGACACGTTCTTCTCGCTTGCCTGATAATGGTATTGACGACACAGGAATAGCTCCCGATGTACGCATATCACTTCCTTTGCCTAAAATCTTAACAAATAATATAGATGAATGGGTGCTGTGGGTTGCTAAGGAATTAAAAAAGTAGGTATTAGAATTATCAATACTTAAGCTCTCGCTTTTTTATAATCAGTCATATACCGAAGCGGTAATTGTCGGATATCTTGCGACCTGTTTTTAATAATGAACGGGCGGCCCCGAGTGAGGACCGCCCGCTGTGCTGCCGGAGTGCGTGTCCGGTCAGAGTATGTTGCCTTCGGCGTCGATGCGGAGCTTTACTTCGCTGTCGCCCGACTCCAACTCTACCAAGTAGTATGCGCCGTTGGGGGTCTCGACATATTCGGCATCGTCGATCCGGTATCCGGCATACTGCGGCTGTGCCGCTATGGCGTCGGTAACGGCTTCGGGCAGGTCGCCGGTGCGAACCTCGGTCACGGTGCGGATCCAGTCGAGCGAGTCATCGAAGAAAAGTTCGCGTTTGGTGCGGCCGTCGAGAATGTCCACCTCAGTGGTGTTGTCGCTCCCTCGCTCGATCTCCAGTATGCGTGCATTCGGGTATCGCGAGTCGATGAATGCCTTTATGTCGGCTTCGATCGCCGAGGGGATGCGGTCGCCGTAGTCGTTGCCGCCCTCGCTGTCCACTACGGTCTTGACCAAAATGCCGTCGGGCGAGTAGTAGAGTTCGACCTCGTTCTCGACGCCGCTGACCTCGTTCTCGACATCTATGACGTAGACGGTCTCCACGCCCGTGCGCTCGAGCTTGTCGACATCCTCCACTCTCCACGCCGCGTACTCGCTGCCGCGGAATGCGGTCTTCACGGCTTCGGGCAGATCCTCGAAGCGCATTTCGGTCTCGGTCATATACCATTTGCCGTCATTGTCGAACCAAGCGGAGCACTCCTCCCCCTTCGGACCTTGGCGGAAATCGGCCACGGCGTATCCGCGCTTGATCTGCCAGCTGATATGCGTTGCCGAGGGGTATTTGGCTGCAAAAGCCTCCTGAGCCTGACGGCTGATGTTGTCGGGAATGTCGTTGTCTTTGTCGCAGCTCTGCAGGGCGAATATCGCGCTTGCGAGCATAATTGCGGTGATAAGTCTTTTCATAGTCTCTAACAGTTTTTCTAATTTATCATATTTTTACACTGCAAAATTGGGGCAGGATTACGAAATGAATTTGCAGTCGGTGCCAAAAACGCGATTTTTTTCTTCGCTGCGTACGCTGCAGCACATATTATTCATATCTTAGCCGCTGCGAACGCCGCCGAATCTGCGTTCGCCCAAATACGTTTCGACAATGAAACACACTATCGAAATCTCAGAATCCTGCATCGGCTGCGGGCACTGCGCGAGGGTCTGCCCCTCGTCCGTCATCGAACAGCGCGGTGCCGCGGTCGCTGCGGCAAGGCCCGACGACTGTATCGCCTGCGGCCATTGCGCTGCCGTCTGTCCGGTCGGGGCGCTGCACCATTCGGCCTTTCCGCCGGAAAAGCTGCACGCCTTTTCGCGTGCCGGTCTGCCGTCGCCGGAGGCTATGGAGCTGCTGCTGGCGGCACGCCGCTCCTCGCGCGTATTTACCGGCGAGGCTGTCCCGCGCGAACTTCTCGACCGTATCGCCGCAGCTGCCCACCGTGCACCGTCGGCAAGCAACGGCCGCCCGCTGCGCTATGCACTGGCCACCTCGCCCGAGGCGCTGCGCTGCCTGACGGAGTTCACCCTCGAGGTGTTCACCGGCAAGATGCGGCTGCTGAAGAACCCGCTGCTCAAGCCTCTGCTGCGACGAATGTTCGCCGGCGCCTACAGCTATATCCCTACCGTTGAGCGGCTGCGCGACAATTACGCTGCGGGCCGCGACGGCATTTTGCGCGGGGCGAAGGCGGTGCTGCTGATCTATGCACCCGACGGCGGAATGATGACGCAGTCGGATGCCGATCTGGCCTACCAGAATGCTTCGCTTATGGCCGAGACGCTCGGGGTGGGGCAGTTCTACACCGGATTCGTCTGTATGGCCTCGTCGATGCGGCGTGGCGAACTCGAGCGCCGGTTGGGGCTTGACGGCCGCCTGTATGCTGCTATGGCCTTGGGTATGCCGGCCTTGCGCTTCGAGAGGTACGTCGACCGCGAGCCGATCGATCTGCGCGAACTCTGAAGTCCGCGCAGAAATATATAAGGGCCGGACGGCATAAGCTGCTCGGCCCTTAAATGTTAACGGCAGTCGAATCAACGCTCGATAAGTTCGATCGAGCGGCGGATGAACGACGTGAGGTTCTTGCCCTTGAGCATTCCGTTCGAGAGCAGTGCGAGGTCGATGATCTGACGCACGCGGCTGTTCTCGCCGCCGATTTCGCGCAGACGGGTGTTGCGCTCGCCGCGCAGCGTGTCGACCTTGTCGGCCAGCTCCTTGCGCATCGACTTCTCCTCCTCGCTCAGGTCGGCTTCCTTCTTGTCCTTGACCGTCTCGGCGAAGCGGTTCTGCTCGGCGACGGCGGCATCGATCTTCTTGGTGATGCTCTTGAGTTTGTCGCCGTAGCTCTTTTCGACGCTGACGAGCAGATCGAGCACGATGGGGTGGTTGCCGTTCACTGCGATTGTGAAGTTGTCGGGCATCTGTCCGTAGAACTGGCTCATTCCGCCTCCGCTTACGGCCGCCATTTCCTTCATGCGGCGCATATATTCGTTCTGGGTAATCACCACGGGAGCCTCGTCGGCATCCATAGCCTCGAACGATATGCTGTAGTGGATCTTGTCATCCATAGGCATCTGGCTCTCGAATACGGGGCGCATGATATCCTGCTGGGCGGCCGTGAGCGACATTGTCGCCTGCTCGCTCTTTTCGATCAGCTTCTCCACGATGTCGCTGTCCACGCGCACGAAACGGCATTTGTCGTTCTTGTTCTCGTACCAGTTGACGTAGTGGCTGTCCAACTGCCCGTTCATCAGCAGCACGTCATAGCCCTTGGCGCGGGCGCTCTCGATGAAGCTGTGCTTGTCCACCGCATCGTCGGCATACAGGAATACGAGCGTGTCGTTCTTGTCGGTCTGGTTCTCCTTTACGAGTTCAGTGTACTCCTTGGGAGTGAAGTACTTGTCCTCGGTATTTTTCCACAGCATAAAGTCGGCGGCGCGGTCGGCGAACTTCTCGTCGGTGATGATGCCGTACTGGATGAATATCTTCAGGTCGTCCCACTTCGACTCGTATTCGGGGCGCATCGTGTTGAACAGCTCCTGCAGACGGTCGGCCACCTTGCGGGTGATGTAGCCCGAAATCTTCTTGACATTGCTGTCGCTCTGCAGGTAGCTGCGCGACACGTTGAGGGGAATGTCGGGCGAGTCGATCACGCCGTGCAGCAGCGTCAGGAACTCAGGAACGATGCCCTCGACCGAGTCGGTGACGAACACCTGATTGCTGTACAGCTGTATCTTGTTCTTTTGAATCTCGAAGTTGTTGTGGATCTTCGGGAAGTAGAGTATGCCGGTCAGGTGGAACGGGTAGTCGATGTTCAGATGAATGTAGAACAGCGGATCGTCGCTCATCGGGTACAGCTCGCGGTAGAACTCCTTGTACTGCTCCTCGGTGATCTCGCTCGGCTTGGCCGTCCAGAGCGGCTTGGTGTCGTTGATGACGTTATCCTTGTCGGTGTCGACATATTTGCCGTCTTTCCACTCCTTGACCTTGCCCGATACGATAGGCACCGGCAGGAAGCGGCAGTACTTCTTGAGCAGCCCTTCGACGGTGGCCGTCTGCGCATACTCCTTGCAGTCCTCCGAGATGTGCAGGATTATGTCGGTTCCGTGGCCGCGCTGCTCGTCGGTCTCGGTCATCGTGTATTCGGGCGAGCCTTCGCAGCTCCATACGACGGTTTTCGAGCCTTCGCGATACGAGCGGGTGTGTATCTCGACTTTGTCGGCGACCATAAAGGCCGAGTAGAATCCCAAACCGAAGTGTCCGATTATGGCCTGATTCTGGTACTTGGCCATAAACTCCTCGGCGCCGGAGAATGCTATCTGGTTGATATACTTGTCCACCTCCTCGGCCGTCATACCGATGCCCGAGTCGGATACGGTCAGCGTGCGGGCCTGCTCGTCGGCCGAGATGCGTATCGAGACGTCGCCCAGCTCGCCCTTGTATTCGCCTATCGAGGAGAGCGTGCGCAGCTTCTGCGTGGCATCCACCGCGTTCGAGACCAGCTCGCGCAGGAATATTTCGTGATCCGAGTAGAGGAACTTTTTGATAACGGGGAATATGTTTTCAGTCGTAACCCCGATTTTTCCGTTTTGCATAGTAGTATTTGGTTTTTTAGAATTTTTTCCGTTTTCGCTTACGATCAAACGGTGTGCCAGTCGTTTCAGTCTGCCATTTTGACACCCGCGTATGTCATTTCAGACTCGGGCGCGTGACACGCCAGCCGATATCCGGATACTTTTATTAATAGAGCCGCAGCACCGGCTTCGGACCGGCTGCCGCGATTATTGCGACTTTTTGCGGCCATATTTTGGCGGATCGGATAAAAATAGTTATTTTTGCCTGATAAACTGTTCTCGGGCTGCGGCCTTGGAGCGGTAAAACCAGTCAAGGACACTAAAACCTTTTGAAAGTATGGATACCAAGATTTCCAGTCAGTCTGTTCCCGAGGAACAAGTCAGCATTGCTGAAGATGTGCAGAAAGTGACTACCGAAACGCAGGCCGCTGAGCCTGAGCGAGCAGAATCGGCCGAAGAACAAACGGCGGCCGTGGATTTTTCCGACGAGGAGGCGCAGTTGGCGGCCGAAGATGCGGGCATCGATTTGGGTGAAGATACGCCCGAGGATGAGCAGCCCGAGGAGGCTGCAGAAAACGGCGAGCGCCAGTTGGCCGGAAAGAGCAAGACCGAGCTTGTCGAGATGTTCGCCCGTTTGCTGGAAACCGAACCAGTACAGAGCCTTCGCGCCGATGCGGAGGCGATAAAGATTGCGTTTTACAAGCTGCGCCGCGCCGAGGTCGAGTCTCAGCGCAAGGAGTTCGTGGAGACCGGCGGCAAGGAGGAGGATTTCACCCCGTCGATCGACGGCGAGGAGGCCAACCTCAAGGAGCTGTTCTCCCGCTATCGCAAGATGCGCGACGAATATATGGCGGGGCTGGAGCGCGTCAAGGAGGAGAATCTTAAGACCAAACTGCATATAATCGACGAGCTGAAGGAGCTGGTCAACAGCGACGAGACGCTCAACCACACCTTCAACAAGTTCCGCGAGCTGCAGCAGCGCTGGAAGGAGACCGGCGTGGTTCCGCAGGCCAATGTCAAGGATCTGTGGGAGACCTACAACCTGCACGTCGAGAACTTCTACAACTTCATCAAGATCAACAAGGAGCTGCGCGACCTCGACCTGAAGAAGAACTACGAGGCCAAGGTGGCGCTGTGCGAGCAGGCCGAGGCTTTGGTGCTCGACCCGTCGGTGGTGTCGGCATTCCGCAAGCTGCAGAAGCTGCACGAGGAGTGGCGCGAGACCGGACCGGTGGCCAACGAGTATAAGGAGGCTCTTTGGGAGCGCTTCAAGCAGGCCAGTTCGCGTATAAACAAGCAGCATCAGGAGTACTTCGAGCAGCTCAAGGCCGAGCAGCAGAAGAATCTCGAGATGAAGACCGAGCTGTGCGTCAAGGCTGAGGAGCTTGTGGGTCAGGCACTCTCTTCGCGCAAGGAGTGGAACCGCGCCAACGACCGCCTGCTCGAGATTCAGAAGGTGTGGAAGACTATCGGATTCGCCCCCAAGAAGGAGAATACGCTGATATACGAACGTTTCCGCGCAGCCTGCGACAGGTTCTTCTCGCTCAAGCGCGAGTATTATTCGCAGCTCAAGACCGAGATGGATACCAATCTGAGGCTCAAGAACGAGATATGCGAGGCCGCCGAGGCGCTGAAGGACAGCGAGGAGTGGAAGAAGGCCACCGACGAGCTGATCGCGCTGCAAAAGCGCTGGAAAGAGATCGGCTCGGTGACGCGCCGCCATTCCGACGCCGTGTGGAAGCGTTTCCGCGCAGCCTGCGACCACTTCTTCGAGCGCAAGGCCGCCCATTTCTCGTCGGTGGACGACGAGCACGAGCGCAACCTCTCGCTCAAGCGCGAACTGTTGGAGCGGATGAAGGCGTGCGATGTCAGCGAGGCCGGATACGACGCTATCAAGGAGTTCCAGCGCCGCTGGAGCGAGATCGGCTATGTGCCTATCAAGGTCAAGGATTCGTTGCAGAAGCAGTACAAGGAGGTCGTTGATGCGATGTTTTCGGCCCTGCGCGGCACCGAGCGCGACCGCTCGATGGACCGTTTCCGTTCGAAGCTCTCCGCGATGAAGTCCTCCGGCGACAAGCGTCTGCGATCGGAGCGGGAGCGCCTTTATAATAAGGTGCGCCAGCTGGAGTCGGATATCGCCCTGCTCGAGAACAACATCGGATTTTTCGCCCACTCCAAGAACGCCGAGGCTATGATCAGCGACGTGCGCGCCAAGATAGCCAAGGCCAAGGCCGAGATGGCCGAAGCGATCGAGAAGGTCAAGATGATCGACCGTCAGGAGTCCGAGCAGAAGAACGAATCGGACGGTTCGGTGGAACAATAAATTGTGTAATAACGATATGGTAATTGCTAAACCCAAGTACATTTTCGTGACCGGCGGCGTGGCTTCGTCGCTGGGCAAAGGTATAATCTCATCGTCCATAGCGCGCCTGTTGCAGGCCCGCGGCTATTCGGTTGCCATTCAGAAACTCGATCCGTATATCAATGTGGACCCGGGCACGCTGAATCCCTACGAGCACGGCGAGTGCTACGTTACCGACGACGGCACCGAGACCGATCTCGATCTGGGTCACTACGAGCGTTTTACGTCTATCGCCACCTCCAAGGCCAACAACGTCACTACGGGCAAGATCTATCAAAGCGTAATCAACAAGGAGCGCAAGGGCGAATATTTGGGCAAGACCGTGCAGGTCATTCCCCACATTACCGACGAGATCAAGCGCCGCATTCAGCTGCTGGCCGCCAAGAAGATCTACGATGTGATCATCACCGAGATCGGCGGCACGGTGGGCGATATCGAGTCGCTGCCCTATATCGAGGCTGTCCGCCAGCTGCGCTATTCGCTCGGCTCCCGCAATACGGCGCTGGTGCATCTGACCTTGATCCCTTATATGTCGGCCAGCGGCGAGCTGAAGACCAAGCCTACGCAGCATTCGGTCAAGGCGCTGTTGGAGAACGGTCTGCAGCCCGATATACTGGTTTTGCGCACCGAGCATCCGCTGTCGGTCGAGCTGCGCCGCAAGGTGGCGCTGTTTTGCAATGTCGATGCACGCGCGGTCGTCGAATCGATCGACGTGCCGACCATATACGAGGTGCCGTTGAGGATGCACGCGCAGCATTTGGACGAGGTGGTGCTCGAGAAGCTCGACCTGCCCTTCGACCAAGAGCCGGATATGGCGGCGTGGAAGGCTTTCGTCGAGAAGGTTAAGAATCCTTCGGGCGCAGTCGACATCGCCTTGGTGGGCAAGTACACCGAGCTGCCCGATGCCTACAAGTCCATAAGCGAGTCGTTTGTGCACGCCGGTGCGGTGAACGACTGCAAGGTGCGGCTGCACTATGTCAATTCCGAGAAGATCAACGATGCCACCGTGGCCGAGGCGCTCGGCTCTATGAGCGGCATTTTGGTTGCCCCGGGCTACGGCAACCGCGGTATAGAGCTCAAGATCGTGGCCGTACTCTACGCCCGCGAGAACAAGGTGCCGTTCCTCGGCATCTGTTTGGGTATGCAGTGCGCCGTGATCGAGTTCGCCCGCAACGTGCTGGGCTATGCCGATGCCAATTCGAGCGAGATGTGCCAGACGGCTCATCCGGTGATCGACCTTATGGAGGAGCAGAAGGGTATAACCGAAAAGGGCGGCACGATGCGTTTGGGCGCCTATCCCTGCCACCTCGATCCGCACTCGCTGGTCAGCCGCGCCTACAACGCCACGACCATATCGGAGCGCCACAGACACCGCTACGAGTTCAACAACGACTATCTCGACGAATTCGAGGCGGCAGGTATGCGTGCCGTGGGTATGAATCCGGATACGGGACTGGTCGAGGTCGTCGAGCTTGAGGATCATCCTTGGTTCGTCGGCACGCAGTATCACCCCGAGTACCGCAGTACGGTGCTCAGACCGCACCCGCTGTTCGTGGCTTTCGTGGCTGCCGCGCTGAAGCAGCAGGCGCAGAAGTAGTTTAGTATAAACGTTAAGCAAGACCAAATGGATAAGAAATCTATTATCGGACTGGTGCTGATCGGCTGCCTGCTGGTGGGCTACAGTCTCTACACTTCGCGGCAGCAGGAGAAGTACCGCGAGGCGCAGGCCGAGTGGCTGGCTGCGCATCCCGAGCTGATCGAGCAGCAGACGGAGCCTGCCGACAGCCTCGCCGACGCACCCCCCGCACTCGAGACCGACACGCTGACCGACGAGCAGCGCCGTGCATTTGCCGATGCCGCTCTCAATGCCAACCTCGGCGACGATCTCTATGCGGCGCTGAAGGCGGCCGATGAAACGTTTACGGTCGAGAACGACGTGATGAAGGTGACCTTCTCGAACCGCGGCGCGCAAATCGTCGGCGTGGAGCTGAAGGATTATACCCGTTATGCCAAGGGCGAGCGCAACGAGCCGGTGCAGTTGTACAAGGAGGGTTCGGCCGCGTTCGATATGTGTATGTATGTCCGCAACGGCGTGAACAACGTGCGCCTCAATACCAGCGAGTACGCATTCTCGGTGGAGCCTGTGCGCCGCGTCGATGATTACCAGCAGGTGACGATGCGCCTGCCGCTCGACAGCGTGGCGGCCTTGGAGTTCATATACAAGATCTACGATGCCGAGTCGCCGGCGCGCGACTATATGGTCGATTTCGACGTCCGTATGGTCGATATGGCGGCGCTGATGTCGAACCAGACGCAGCTGTCGATCGACTGGAGCAACATTTCGCTTCAGAACGAAAAGGGCTACCAGAACGAGAATATGGCCACCACCATTGCGTACCGTTTCCCCGACGAGCAGTCGATCGACGAACTGCGGGTGGGCGAGACGGCCGAGAAGACCGAGAATACGCGCGTGAACTGGGTTGCCTTCAAACAGCAGTTCTTCTCGTCGGTATTCATTGCCGACAATAATTTCGACTATGCGTCGATGAAGTACACCTCGTTCCCCAAGGGTTCGGGCGATATGAAGCACTTCAGCGCTTCGCTTTCGGTGCCCTATTCGGGCGAGACGACCGAGTACGGCTTCAAGTTCTATTTCGGACCCAACAAGTATTCGATTCTCGACAAGTGTATGGCGGCCGATGACCAGCCGCTGCATCTCGAGCGGTTGATTCCGCTGGGTTGGGGTATCTTCGGCTGGGTGAACCGCTGGTTCGTCATTCCGCTGTTCGACTTCCTGAGCAAGTATATCAGCAACTTCGGCTGGATCATACTTATTATGACGATCATAATCAAGCTGATCATCTCGCCGCTGACCTACAAGTCGTACCTCTCTATGGCCAAGATGCGCGTTGTGAAGCCCGAGATGGACGAGATCAATGCCCGCTATCCCAAGCAGGAGGATGCCCTGAAGAAGCAGCAGGCTATGATGGATCTTTACAAACGCGCGGGTATCAATCCTATGGGCGGCTGCGTCCCGATGTTGATTCAGATGCCTGTCCTGATCGCGATGTTCCGCTTCTTCCCCGCATCTATCGAGCTTCGCGGCGAGTCGTTCCTGTGGGCCGACGACCTCTCGTCGTACGACAGCGTGCTCAATCTGCCGTTCAGCATTCCTTGGTACGGCGACCACGTGAGCCTTTTCGCACTGTTGATGTCGCTGGCTCTGTTCATCTATTCGTGGCTCAATTACCAGCAGACCGCCTCGTCGCAGCCCCAGATGGCCGGTATGAAGTTTATGATGGTATATATGATGCCGGTAATGATGCTGCTGTGGTTCAACAACTACGCCAGCGGTCTGTGCTACTACTATTTCCTGTCGAACATTCTCACCATAGGCCAAACCTACGGCATACGTGCTATGGTCGACGACGACAAGGTGCGCGCACAGATGCAGGCCAATGCGGCCAAGTTGAAGAAAAAGAAGAAAAGCCGCTTCCAGCAGCGCTACGAGGACCTGCTCAAACAGCAGCAGGAGATGATGCGCCAGCAGCAACAGCAACAGCGCCGCCGTTAACAGACGGTCTGCCTCAGAATCACACGGCCGGAAAGCACAATGACTTTCCGGCCGTTGTTTTTATCTGTTGCAGCTGCGTATTACAGCTTCAGAGATATCTCCTCGACGGTGAGACGGCGTTTGGGTGCCGGCGTATCGTCGGCATAGCCTATGGGGATAAGCACGACGGGATCGACGCCCTCGGGCAGAGCGAACAGCTCGGCGAACCGCGCCGTATCGAAGTTGCATATCCAGCAGCTGCCCAAGCCGGCGTCTGCCGCTGCGAGGCAAATGTGCTCGGCGATGATTGCGGCATCTATGTCGCCGTGGTCGCGGCCGTCCGAGGGACGTTTCCACGAGCGCGAGCGGTCTACCGATACGACGATGCACAGGGGCGCCGTCGAGAACCAGCTGCGCGGGTAGCACTGCTGCAGCGCGGCGAGCGTTTCGGGATCGCGAACCGCCGACAGCCGCCACGGCTGGAAATTGACTGCTGAGGGCGCCAAGCGTGCGCACTCGAGGATATAGTCGATTTTTTGCTGCTCGACCTCTTGCGAGGTGTACTTGCGTACCGAGCGGCGTTTGTTTACAAGATCCAAGAAGTTCATAATCGTAATGTTCGGAATGTGTATGTGCCGGTAACCGCAAAGTCCCTGCCGAAGCGGGGACTTGAACGGCCGGATATGGGATTCGGCGGAGCGGCTGCCCGTCGGGTGTTACTCTTCGGGTGCGGGTATGGCTGCCAATGCGGCGTCGATGCGGCGCACCGTTTCGTCGCGGCCTACGACATAGAGTATTTCGAACATCGACGGGCCTTTGCAGGCGCCGACGACGGCCAGACGCAGCGAGTTCATCGTCTGTCCGATGACGTAGCCCTTCGATTCGTTCCAAGCGTGTACGAACGAGTCGGCAGACTCCACCGAGAAGTCCTCGAGCGAAGCCAGCGCATCGCGCAGCTCGGCCAGACGTGCCGGCACCTCGCCTTTCCAGTACTTGCGTACGGATTTGGCGTCGTATTCGGCCGGTGCGGCGAAGAAGTAGGAGGTCAGATCCCACAGGTCGCTTACGAATGTCGCGCGGTCCTTGACCAAGCCGACTATATACTCCACGCGCTGGAGATCAGCTTCGACGCCCTTCTCCTTGAGCAGCGGCAGGAACTTTTCGGCCAGCTCTTTGTTGTCGCGGGCGTGCATATACTGCGAGTTGAACCAGCGGGCCTTGTCGGGCTGGAACCGTGCGCCCGACTTGCTTACGCGGTCGAGCGAGAACTGTGCGATCAATTCGTCCATCGAGAATATCTCCTGCTCGGTACCCGGGTTCCACCCGAGCAGGGCGAGCAGATTGACAACCGCTTCGGGGAAATAGCCGTCTTCGCGATAGCCGTGTGCGGTTTCGCCGGTGGCGGGCGATTTCCAGAAGAGCGGGAATACGGGGAATCCCATTTTGTCGCCGTCGCGCTTCGAGAGTTTGCCCTGTCCGGTGGGTTTCAGCAGCAGGGGCAGATGCGCGAACTCGGGCTGCGAGTCGCTCCAGCCGAAGGCGCGATAGAGCAGATAGTGCAGCGGCAGCGACGGCAGCCACTCCTCGCCGCGTATGACGTGCGAGATGCGCATCAGGTGGTCGTCCACGATGTTGGCGAGGTGGTATGTCGGCAGCTTGTCGGCCGATTTGTAGAGCACCTTGTCATCGAGGGTGGAGGTGTTCATCCGCACGTCGCCGCGAATGAGGTCGTGCATCTGCACCTCCTCGTTCTCCGGCATACGGAAGCGGATAACCCACTGGTCGCCGCGGTCGATGCGCTCGCGAACCTCCTCGGGCGTCAGCCGCAGCGACGTGGCGAGCCGCTCGCGAACGGCATAATTGTAAGCGAAGGTTTCGCCCCGCTGTTCGTACTCCTTGCGTATCGCCTCCAACTCCTCGGGGGTGTCGAAGGCATAGTAGGCGTTGCCGCCCGCTACCAGCTGCTCGGCATACTGGAGATATATTTCACGACGCTCGCTCTGGCGGTACGGTCCGCAGGGACCTCCCTCGCGCACGCCTTCATCTATGCGGATTCCGCACCAGTCGAGAGCCTCCATAATGTACTCCTCGGCTCCCGGAACGAAACGCTGCGAGTCGGTGTCCTCGATGCGCAGTATCATCGTTCCGCCGTGCTGGCGGGCGAACAGATAGTTATACAGGGCGGTACGCAGTCCGCCTATATGCAGAGGCCCCGTGGGGCTTGGTGCGAAACGTACTCTTACTTGTCTTTCCATTTATTTATGTCGTAATTATGTTTATTCGGTCCTGTGCTCCGGCCGGTCGGCGATTCGCTGCCGAAGTCAGCGTCAACAAATCTGACCCACCCCTAAATCCCCGCCTCAGGCGGGGACTTTGCGCCGTCTTTGGCGGCGCGGGTGCGAACCTCGAACGTGCAGAAGACGCTTAATTTATGTTTATTCGGTCCTGTGCTCCGGCCGGTCGGCGATTCGCTGCCGAAGTCAGCGTCAGCAATCCATAATTCATCCCGTGCGAACAGCCGTAAGCAGCCGTAAGCGAACCCGCTCCTACTTTACGCGATACTCGAGGCGCATGGTGATGCGGGCCTTCTTGTTGCGGCTGGAGGTGTTGAACGATCCGCCGGCGGTGAACTCGTCATTGGTGTTGGCACCGGTGATCTGGAACACGCCCATACGTGCGCTCTTGATGTTCGACAGTCGCGCACCCGAATTGGCCGCGATCTTTTCAGCGCGCTGGCGGGCGTCGGCGGTGGCGCGTTCGATCAGGTCGAGCTTGACGTCATCCAATTTGGTGTAATAGTATGCAGGCTCCCACGACTCCATCGATACGCCCTGTGCGATAAGCGAGGATATTTCGCGCGAGATAGCCTCCACGGCATCCACGTCGGTCGATTCTACGGTGAACTCCTGACGCAGCGAGTAGCCCGTGAACTGCTGACCCATATACTTCCCGTCGGAGGAGTAGATTCCTTCGGTCTCCTTGCTCACATTGACGAACATAAACACGACGCTGTCGGGGGATATTCCCTTGTCGACTATGTAGTCGAGCACCTTTTGCTTGCTTTGTTCGATCTGGGCGTAACCGGCTGCGACATTCTGCGCCTCGGCGGTTATCCAGCCGCGCCATACGATCAGGTCCGAGGTAAATTCGGTCTCTCCGAGACCGGTCACCACGACGGTGTCCTGTGCGCGGTATTTGTAGGTGTACGCTCTGCCCAACAAAGCGGCGCCGAGCACGATGCTCACGGCGATGATAAGGACATTGAACTTTTTCATAATGTTATGGTTTTGATGTCAGACGTTAAACAGGAAGTGCATAATGTCGCCGTCCTGAACGATATACTCCTTGCCTTCGATGCCGATCTTGCCCACGTCGCGGCAGGCGCGTTCCGAACCTAATGCCACATAGTCGTCGTACTTGATCACCTCGGCGCGTATGAAGCCGCGTTCGAAGTCGGAGTGGATGATGCCGGCGGCCTGCGGGGCCTTGGTGCCTCGGGTGAACGTCCACGCGCGGCTCTCGTCGGGACCCGTGGTGAAGTAGGTTTGCAAGTCGAGCAACTTGTATGCCGATTTTATCAGACGGCTTACGCCAGACTCCTTCAGTCCCACCTCCTCGAGGAACATCTGCCGCTCGTCGTAATCCTCCAGTTCGGCTATGTCGGCCTCGGTGGCTGCGGCGACGATAAGCAGCTCGGCATTCTCCTCGGCTATGGCTGCGCGTACGGCATCGACGTAGGCGTTGCCTGTGGCGGCGCTGCGCTCGTCTACATTGCAGACGTAGAGCACCGGCTTGTCGGTCAGCAGGTTCAGATCGGGAATCACCTTGCGGTCCTCTTTGTCCAACTCGACGGTGCGCGCCGAGCGTCCCTGCTCCAATACGGCCTTGTAGCGGCTCAGGATCTCGAATGCCCGCTTGGCGTTCTTGTCGCCCGTGGCAGCCTGCTTCTGCACCTTGCCGATGCGGCTTTCGACCGTCTCGAGGTCCTTGAGCTGCAGCTCGGTGTCGATGATCTCCTTGTCGCGCACGGGGTCTACCGTTCCGTCCACGTGGGTGATGTTGGCGTTGTCGAAACAGCGCAGGACGTGGATTATGGCGTCGGTGTTGCGAATGTTGGCGAGGAACTTGTTGCCGAGGCCCTCGCCTTTCGAGGCGCCCTTGACCAAGCCGGCTATGTCGACGATCTCGATAGTGGTGGGGATGACGCGTTTGGGCTTGTCTATTTCGGCGAGCTTCACCAACCGTTCGTCGGGCACGGTGATTACGCCCACATTGGGTTCTATAGTACAGAAAGGAAAGTTGGCTGCCTGAGCCTTGGCGTTCGAGAGACAGTTGAACAGGGTCGATTTGCCGACATTGGGCAGGCCTACTATACCGCATTGTAATGCCATAAGAAAACTGTTTGATTTCGTTAAAAATTGTCCGCAAATATACGAATTAGCGAAGGCAATGCCAAATTTATTTGGACAGTGCCGGTCGGGAGCCTGTCGGGTTCGGGCCACGGCGGCGGAGTTCACTCCTCCTCGATAATGTAGACGGTTTCATTGCGTTTTTGGAGGTGGTAGTGTTCGCGTGCGTAGGCTTCGACATACTCGTCGTACTTGAGGTTTTCGAGCATCGTGCTGTCGGCTTCGATCTTGTCGCGATAGCGGTCGATCTGCTGTTCGAGCGCCTTGATGTCGCGCCGCAGCCGGAAGCACTGCACGATGTTGCCGCCGGCCAAGAATATGGTTATGAACACCACGATGATCATCGCGATGACCCAAAAACGTTTGGTTCGATACCACTTGCTCATCTGCAATATCGGTTATGGAATGTGCATAAATTTGTGTGCCTGTATCGAGATCGACCATTGCGGCCGATGCTTGACATACTCCACGATCCGCGGCATAATCTGCTCGTAGCGGCTCCATTCGGGCTGCAGGTAGAGGCGGCAGCCGTCGCTCACGCGGGCTGCGCACTGCTCCGCCCACCCGAAGTCCTCCTCGGTCTCGACTATCACCTTCAGCTCGCTGGCTGCGGCGAAAGCCTCCTCCATGGGCGGCTGCTTGCGCTTGGGCGACAGGCATATCCAGTCGAAGCGGCCGCTGAGCGGGTGCGAGCCTGAGGTTTCGAGAAATATCTCCAACCCGCGGCTGTGCAGCTCGCCGGTCAGATAGCCGAGCGGATAGAGCAGCGGTTCGCCGCCGGTTATGACTATGGCCTGCGCCTCGAACGATGCGGCGCGTTCCACTATGGTGTCGGTGGGCACGAGGGGGTGGTTGCGGGGGTTCCAAGTGTATTTGGCGTCGCACCAGCTGCAGCCGACGTCGCATCCGCCCAACCGGATGAAGTATGCCGGCTTGCCCGAGTGGTATCCTTCGCCCTGAATGGTGTAGAAGTCCTCTACGAGGGGCAGCATCCGGCCTTGGTCGAAATCCGTGCTACTCATCGACGACAACGTATATGTCTTTGAGATTGCGGCCGAGCTGGTCGTAATCGAGTCCGTATCCCACGATAAACTCGTTGCCGATGTTCATCGCGCGGTATTTGATCGGGAAATCCTTGGCGTAGGAGTCGGGTTTGAAGAACAGGGTTGCGACCTCCACGCTTCTGGGCGAGTGGCCCGATAGCGAGCGCATCAGGTGCGAGATGCTTTCGCCGGTGTCGACGATATCCTCGACGACGATGATGTCGCGGCCTTCGATGTTGTTTTTCAGGCCGATCAGCTCCTGCACTTTGCCGGTTGTGGCGGTGCCGCTGTACGATGCGAGTTTTACGAACGACAGTTCGCAGTTGAACTCTATCTCTTTGATAAGGTCGGACATGAACATAAACGATCCGTTCAGCACGCCGAGAAACAGCGGTGTGGGTTTGTCCTTGTAATCTTCGTTCAGGCGCGCTGCGACCTCTTTCACGGCGCGTGCGATCTGTTCTGCGGGTATCATCACCTCGAAGCACTTGTCGTGCAGTTTGACCCGTTTTTTGCTGCAACAGCTCATAGTTCCTTACAGGTTTATACGAATTGAGTTAGTTTTTTGCGATCGTTTTCCGAAGAAAACGATTAACTTTGCGAAGTTACAAACTTTAGTTAACATATCAAACAAAAAAACGCAATATGACACCCATAGTAAGCATTATCATGGGCAGCACTTCGGATCTGAAAGTTATGAAGGCTGCTGCAGAACATCTTGATTCAATGGAGATTCCGTATGAAGTCATAGCACTTTCGGCGCATCGCACGCCGGCATTGGTCGAGCAGTTCGCCCGCGGGGCGGCTTCGCGCGGCATCAAGGTCATTATCGCCGGAGCGGGCGGGGCGGCGCATCTGCCCGGCGTCATCGCCGCTATGACGCCGCTGCCGGTTATCGGGGTGCCGATCAAGTCGGGCAACTCGATCGACGGCTGGGACTCGATCCTTTCGATACTTCAGATGCCTTCGGGCATTCCGGTGGCCACTATGGCGTTGGACGGAGCCAAGAACGCCGCCATATTCGCCACGCAGATACTTGCCGCCGGCGACAGTGCAATTATGGACAAGGTGGTGGCATTCAAGGAGGAGCTTGCCGCGAAGATCGACAAGGCCAACCGCGAGCTGGCGGCCGTCGAGATGCCTTTCAAAGTCAATTGACGTATGAACCAGCCGTTTTTTTATGCCTTTGCCCTGACGCTGCTGGCCGGTTTGGCTACCGGCATCGGCAGTGTCATCGCTTTCGCGGCCGATCGCACCAACAGGCGTTTTCTCGCCTTTTCGCTGGGTTTGTCGGCCGGCGTGATGATATACGTGTCATTTATGGAGATGCTCTACTCGGCGCGTGTCGAGCTGTCGGCTCTTAGCGGCGAAAAGACCGGTGCGATTATCGCTGCCGTGTCATTCTTCGGCGGTATGCTGATCGCATACTTCATCGACCGCTTGGTGCCCGAGGCCGAGAATCCCCACGAGCTGCACTCGGTCGAGGAGCTTGAGGACGATACGCTGCACCACCACCGGCTGCAGCGTATGGGGCTGATGACGGCCATAGCGATCACCGTACACAATTTCCCCGAGGGCATCGCCACCTTTATGTCGGGCATGAACTCGATGGAAGCGGGTATCGCTATCGCCGTGGCAGTGGCCATACACAACATACCGGAGGGCATAGCCGTTTCGGTGCCTATCTATGCGGCCACGGGCAGCCGGCGGCGGGCGTTCTGGTTCTCGTTCCTGTCGGGACTGTCGGAGCCGCTGGGAGCCGTGGCGGCCTATTTCATCCTGATGCCGTTTATGAGTCCGATGCTGCTTAACTGCACGTTCGCCGCCGTGGCCGGCATTATGGTCTTCATCTCGCTCGACGAGCTGCTGCCTGCAGCCCACCGCTACGACCAGCACCATACCTCTATTGTGGGTATGATATGCGGTATGGCCATTATGGCGGCGAGTCTTATCCTGCTGATGTAAATCAAGGGTTGTTAATGTAAATGTATCCGTTGAGGTACGAGGCCAGCAGCAGCCAAGTCAGATAGGGGGCGAAAAGCCATACGGCAGCGCGCGAGGAGCGAGCAGCCACGACCATATACCATACGACGAGTATATCGAGCAGCAGTATGTCGACCAGCCCCAGCAGCGGGTTGCGCAGGTAGAAGAAGAAAATGCTCCACAGGAAGTTGACGGCCAGCTGCAATGCCCATGGCAGAATGACGCGGCGGTTGTGTTTGCGGATGCTTTCGCCGAGCGATATGCCCATGCAGACGTACAGGACGCCCCACACTATCGGGAAGGCGATATTTGGCGGGGTAAGTCGCGAGCGGTCGAGAGTAGGGTACCAGTCTGCCAGAGCTTCGGCTTGGAACAGGCTTGCCGTATAACCCACCGCGAGGCACAATGCTACCGCGAGTACATAGATCGATGCTTTTTTCATAGTCGGAACTGTTTTTGGTCTGAACAGATCAATTTTGGCGCCAAAATGGAAATTCGGCATATTTTGATTAAATTTGCGGAGCGTAAAACAAAACTGCGGATAAAATGATTATAGATTTCAATGAGATTCCCGAGAAGTCGCTGGAGCACTTCAAGGGCGGGGAAAAGGAGTTCGATGCGCGTATGTTTGTCGATGGCTGCAACAAGATTATGCGCGGCCGTCTGCAGTCGGGAGCCTCGATCGGGCTGCATACCCACGAAAACGATTGCGAAGTCATCTTCATCACCGAGGGCTGCGGCACGGTGCTCATGGACGGCGTTTACGAGGATGTTCGCGCGGGATTGTGCCACTATTGCCCCAAAGGACATTCGCACAGCCTTATTAACAACAGCGACAGCGATTTGCTCTTCTGTGCCGTTGTGGCGCAGCAGTAACATAGCCGCAAAACCTGCACTGCGGCCGGCTTTTCAGTCCGGCCGCATTTTTTTGTCGTAAAATTTTGATTTTTCGAAAATTAGCTTGTATGTTTGTACAAACTTAAAACTTCATGGTATAAAAAGATTATTTATTTTATGTCTGGCAGTTGTCGCGTTTGTCGGCTGCGAAGACGATTTCGGTTACGATAAAGCGAAGATCGAACTTACCCGATCCGACTTCGACGGTACATATTGGACTATGGTGCATCATGACTATGTGCAATATATAGCTGGACATATTCATGAATACGGCATAATCACATTGACTGCCGATACTATGCGATTGGCAGGTCAGATAGGTCATAGCGATCCGAACAGTTATTATAGATGTGTCAATACATACGTTCGGGTCAGACCGGATGCAGCCCTTAAGAACAGATTCGCAAATGCCACTATGTCGACAGAGGAACAACGCGCATTTTGGGATAAGTATTTTGCCGAACATTTCAATAAATAGTATTGGGAATTAAAAGACTATTTATATTGTGTCCGGCCGTCGTGGAGTTAGCAGGCTGCCTGTTGCAAGATTGCGGCAGGCAGCCTTGCTTTTGCGTCCGTTTATCAGTATCTTCGCGGGCACATTGATGATCCTGCTATGACACCCGAAATTCACCCGCTGCAGCCCTTTCTGCCCGATAATGCCCGCGTGCTTATGCTCGGCAGCTTTCCGCCCGCGCGCAACCGCTGGTCGATGGATTTTTATTATCCCAATATTCAGAACGATATGTGGCGGATTATGGGGCTGCTCTTTTTCGGCGATCGCGATGCGCTGCTCACCGGCGACCGGCGCCGCTTCGACCGCGACCGGATCGTGGCGTTCTGCAGCCAGCGCGGTATAGCCCTGTCGGATACGGCCGCCGAGGCGGTCCGACTCAAGGATAACGCCTCGGACCGGTTTCTGGAGGTTACGGCTCGGCGCGACATCGGGGCGCTGCTCGACCGCCTGCCCGAGGCCCGCGCCGTCGTGACTACAGGCCGCAAAGCCGCCGATACATTCCGGCTCGGCTTCGAGTGCGATGAACCCGCCGTGGGCTTCGGGGTGCCCTTTATGCACGGCGGCCGCTCACTTACGCTCTATCGTATGCCCTCCTCCTCGCGCGCCTACCCGATGCGTCTCGAACTCAAAGCCGAAGCCTACGGCCGTATGTTCCGCGAATTGGGTATGTTGTGACCGCCGCACAAAACGAACGACAGGAGGAGCACCCCCTGTCGTCATTGTTTGTCATTATGCTGTTTGCGCCGCCGCTGCGGCCTGTCTGTCAGCGTATCCGGTCGACCGAGCGCACCAACAGCTCATCGTGCGATATGGCGCGTATGGCTAAATAGTTGAGGAATATGGCTGCGATCGGCAGCAGCATCGTGACCTTCATCCCCTGTGCGTGGAAATCGAAGCCGGCGAAGGCGCGGTATATAAGGTAGTAGTGTACGGCGAGCATTACGGCGCTGCCGCCCAGCAGTACGAACTCGACTATGCAGTAGCGTATTTGCGTCAGCCGCTTTTTGTACAGGAATACCGTTACCAACGGCAGCAGGGCCGACAGGATCAATACGATAGCCAAAAATACGGTCGATTTCATCTTTTCACCGTTCGCAGCCGACTGCAGCCCGAATGCGTAGAGGTCGAACTGCTCCTCGCCGCCGACGAAGTATGCCAGCGGCAGACACAGCATAAGCGTCATCAGTACGGCGATGCCCAACAGATAGACGGTTTGAATGCGTTGAATCATAATTGTTCTATTTTCGATGTTAATACTGTTCGGTGCCGATTCGTTCGTCGATCAGGTACCTGTTGCGATCCGACGAGTTCCGCAGGATCAACTCGCCGAGGAATCCGGCGAGGAAAAGCATTACGCCCAAGACCGCCGCGGCGAGCGACAGATAGAACAGAGGCTGGTCGGTAGCGCTGCGCCACAGCAGACCGTGCGTCTGCCTGTATATTTTCGACAGCACGATCCACATCGCCGCACCGCCTCCGAACAGGAACATAAGCGTCCCGAGGCTGCCGAAGAAGTACATCGGGCTGCGGCCGAATTTGGACATAAACATTACGGTCAGCAGGTCGAGATACCCCTTTATCATCCGTTCCCAGCCGAATTTCGAGCAGCCGTATTTGCGGGCGTGATGTTCGACGACCTTTTCGCCGATATGGGTGAAGCCAGCCTGTTTGGCCAGAATAGGGATATACCGGTGCATCTCGCCGTAGACCTCTATGCTCTTGACCACCTTGCGGCGATAGGCCTTGAGACCGCAGTTGAAGTCGTGCAGCCGTATGCCCGAGACCACGCGCGCCGTAGCGTTGAAGAACTTGCTCGGCCAGCGTTTGCCGGCAGGGTCGTGCCGCTCCTTTTTCCAGCCCGACACCAAATCGAAGCCCTCCTCCGTGATCATCCGGTAAAGCTCCGGTATCTCGTCGGGCGAGTCCTGAAGATCGGCATCCATCGTTATGACCACTTCGCCCTGCGCCGCCTCGAAGCCGCAGTACAGGGCTGCCGACTTGCCGTAGTTGCGGCGGAACCGGATGCCGCGCACGGCGGGATTGGACGCCGCCAGCCGCTCGATCGTCTCCCACGAGCCGTCGTTGCTGCCGTCGTCCACGGCGATAACCTCGTAGGAGAATCCGTGGCCGCGCATAACGCGCGCGATCCAGCTCTCCAGCTCCGGCAGCGATTCGTACTCGTTGTAAACGGGCACGATCACCGATATGTCGATCGTTTTATGTTGCATATCAACCATTCTGCTGCTCATCGGCGAAAATGTTCTCGGGGCGTTTAGTCAGCAGCGAAATGAACAGACCGAAGAACACGCCTCTGAAAATCAACGACAGGGTGCTCGTAATGAAAATTGCGAACGGGTTGGTCATAAGGAACGTCATTATCGACTTGCTTTGCTTGAGCTGCGGGGAGGTGTACAGTCCCAGCTGCTCGACCTGCTCGATCGACTGTTCTATTGCCATAGCCGTCTGTTCGCCGAGGAACGTAGCGACCGATATGGCATATATGATGCCGTAAACTGCTCCGGCGAAGAGCATCATCGCCGCTATGTAGCCCAAGCAGTCGGCATACGGGCAGCCGCGGTCGCCGCGCGATACCGCATAGCGTCGGGTGAAGTACCACACAAGAAACAGGAACAGCAGGAACTCGAGCAGGCCTATGTGGTGACCCTGAAGATTGAATCCGATAATGAATACGGTGATAACCGCATCGACCGCTCCGATTATTGCGCCGCAAACAGCTGCGTTGCGCCAGAAACCAGTGTTTTTCATTGTTATATAGTTTTTTGTCATTTCAGTTCGCCGCGACCTTCGCGCAGAATCTCCTGTTCGTCCGATGTCAGGTCGACCAGCGTGGTGGGCACGTTGTCGCCGATGCCGCCGTCGATGACCATATCGACCGCCGAGGCGTAGCGCTCCTCGATCAATTCGGGGTCGGTGGTGTATTCGTCGCCCTCGTCGCCCTCGCGGCGCTTGACCGACGAGGTGACAAGCGGACAGCCCAAAGCCTCCACGATAGCTCGGGCTATGGGGTTTGCCGGAATGCGCACGCCGACGCACTTGCGCTTCTCGAGCGCGCGGTCGGGCATCTTCGACGAGGTGTTGAGGATGAACGTGAACGCCCCGGGCAGGTTGCGCTTCATCAGTTTGAATGTCAGATTGTCCACCCGACAGTATTCCGATACGCGGCTGATGCTGTCGAAGATGACCGAGAGCGAATCTTCGCTTTTGGCCTTGATCGTGCGCAGACGTTCAATGGCTTTGGGGGAGTGCAGGGAGCAGCCGAACGCATAGATCGAGTCGGTGGGGTAGATGATTACGCCGTCGCGGCGCAGTACGTCCACGACTTTGGCCAGCTCTTTTTCGCTCGGATTGACCGGATAAATCTTGACAAGCATACCTGTTCTACATTATGAATAATTGTCAAAGATAGAGATTTTCGCCGCAACAGCCAAATTTTCGCCGTTACTTTCCGCGTATCTTCAGCCGAGCCACGACCGGATAGTGGTCCGATTCGCCTATATGCGGCGAGGTGCAGCCGAGGACTTCGATCTCTCGGTCCACCAATATGAAGTCGATGCGCAGCAGGTTGAAGAAGCCGCGGAAGGTGTATTGCATACCGCGCCCCCGCTCGACGAAGGCATCGTCCAACCGGCGGCCGATGCGGTTGTAGGCGTAGGACATAGGGCCGTCGTTGAAGTCGCCGCAGACGATGACCTTGTAGGGCGATTCGGCGATGAAACGCCTTATGGTGTCGGCCTGTGCGGCGCGTATCTGCGAGTTGCGGCGGAACCGTGAGGCTATGCTGCGCAGCTTGCCCTCGCGGGCTTCGGACTCGTCGTCGATGAATGTGCCGTTGACCAAGTACTCCTGATCGTCCTGCGTTATTGAGGTGGTGCGCAGGTGGTTGTTCACTACACGCACCGTGTCGTCGCCTATGACCAGATCGGCCCACATCGAGATGCATTTGGTCGAATCCTGCTCGGTGCGGTTGTCGATCTGCCCCGACCGTATGATCCTGTAGCGTGTGAATATGGCATTGCCCACGCCGTGGCCCCTGTCCGGATGCGTCACTAATCTCAGCGACACCAACGGGCGGTAGTTGCGGCTGCGCAGCAGTGTGTCGAACATCTCCCGCGGGCAGGCCGGAGTACTCTGGTACTCCTGCAGGCAGATGATGTCGGGCGACAGACTGTCGATTGCCGCAGCTTCGGAGACGATCTGCGAACCTTTGTCAGCGTCATCGTATGGCTGGAAGTTGCGTACGTTGTATGTCATAACGGTGAACGATCCGCGTTCGACGGGCTGCTCGTCGGAGTAGTCGCGTGTCAGGTTGAGCCGGTAGAATCTGGTGACTTTGTTTACGCCGATCAGCGCCACGAGCATCATCGGGGCTGCGTAGGCCCAGCGCCACCGAATGATCCAGTAGAGTATGAGCAGCAGCAAGGCTCCGTAGAGCAGCGGGGCTGCCAGCCCGAGCAGCGAGAGGATCCACATGTGGTGCGGATTGACCACGGGCGACAGCAGCGACAGCACCACTAACAGCGAGACGGCTATCGATACGACTGCCAGTATAAAATCGAGTATCCGTACGAGCAGCGGCGTGCGGGGTTTCCGGCGATCCGAACCGGACGATGTGTAATAGAAGTCCGACATATTATCAATAGAATATCTGACGTTTTGACCGCCAATAGCGCAGCAGCAGCCAGCCCCACAGCATACCGCCGACGTGGGCGAAGTGCGCTATGCTGCCACTGACTCCCACTACGCCCATCGTCAGTTCCAGAACGAGGAATATCACCACGAACCATTTGGCTTTCATCGGGATCGGCGGAATAAGCAGCATTATCATACTGTTCGGATGGAGCACGCCGAATGCCATCACCACACCCATAACGGCGCCCGAGGCGCCCAACATTATGTGGTTGGCGAACACGCGGTTGGCCATTGCCGGTATGGCTTCGGCGGGCACCGTGGCGGCTAAACCGGCCTTGTAGTTGAGCAGCTCGATCCACGTCACGCCTGTTTGCAGCAGGGCGGCGCCGAATCCGCATACGAAGTAGTAGAGCAGGTATTTGCGCGGTCCGAGGTCGTACTCGAGCGAGCGGCCGAACATCCACAGCGAGAACATATTGAACAGCAGGTGCGACGTGTCGGCATGCAGGAACATATAGGTGAAGAACTGGTAGGGCTGGAAGTCGGGGCTGCCGACCCAGTACAGTACGCCGTAGTCGTATATCTTGTCGCCTATGGGCAGCAGTGTACACGCGAGGAATACTATCGCGTTGGCGATTATCAAATTCAATGTAAGAGGCGGCGTTGAGAAGTAGCCGCGAGAAAACGAATTTCTCATAGTCGGTTTATGTTTTAAAAAGGCTCTATGCCAAGCGGGAGCGAATCTCGTCCCGTGTTATTTCAATCATTATCTGCCCTCCCGAGGGCGCGAAACTTATGTTGCCGCACTGCACCAGCGCATCGAGCAGCGCCGAGGCCTGCTCCGCACCTATGTTGCCGCGCATAGCCGCTGCACGGCGCTGTGCGACCATAGCGGCCAACCGCTGACGGCGTACCGCAGCGGGGGTGTCGTGTTCGTCGGCCGAGGCGTGCATAGCGTCGAAGAGCAGCCGGTCGATCTCGACGCCCTCCATATCGGCCGGAGTGCCCGTCAGTTCCACCGTGCATTCGTCGATCTGCCTGAGGTCGAAGCCGATCATCTGAAGATCCTCCCGACAGCCGTCGAGCAGCCTCGCCTCGTCATTGGACAGAACCAACCGCTCGGGAAACAGCAACTGCTGACTCACCGACGAGCCGTTGCCTATCATAAGCAGGTACTCCTCGTAGCTGACCCGTTCGCGGGCGCGCCGCAGGTCGACAACCACTAACCGCCCGCGAAAACGCGCGGCAGCCAGCGCATCGCCCAGCGGCAGCACATCTTCGAATTTCTGTTCGTCGATCTGCTCCATACGCTGCTGGATCTCGCTGCCGCTGTCCACGAAGTCGAATGAACTTTCGTCGCTCTCGGCAATCGGCAGCACGTCGCGCAACCTCTCGCCGGCGGGTTTGGACACATCGGCGCCTGCCTGAGCGTCCGACGGCCAGATGTCGTACGCCTCCTTTTCGGCCGGCATATCGTCGAAGGGCGAGAAGTCCGAGATGTCGGCTCGGCTTCGCCGTCCGGCATCCGGATGTGCGGAGGTGTAGCCTTCGCGGAAAGGGTTGTAGTCCCTGACGCTTGCGGTCCGAGGTTCGGCGTATATGCGGTCGCCGCGGCCGGCTACGGGAATATCCGTCTGCCCTTCGCTTTCGAAGTCCATCATAGGCACGGCGCCGGTTTTGGCGAGCGTCTCCCGCACGGCGGCATTGATTATCTGCCAAATGGCCTCGCCGTCGGCGAACTTGACCTCGGTCTTCTGCGGGTGTACGTTCACGTCTATGTGTTCAGGCTCGACCTCCAAGTAGAGGAAGTAGTCGGGCTGCGTGGTGGCCGGAATCAGCTTCTCGTAAGCCTTCATGACGGCCTTGTAGAAGTACGGCGACTTGAAATAGCGCCCGTTGACGAACAGAAACTGTTTGTACGAACTCTTCTTGGCCGCCGCCGGACGTCCCACGAATCCTTCGATATGCACGAGCGACGTCGAGGCTGATACCTCCAACAGATTGCTGCGTATGTTCTTGCCCACAACGTCGACGATGCGGCTGCGCAGGTTGGTTGCCGGCAGGTCGTACACGGGGGCGTTATTGTTGTACAGCCGGAATGCTATCGAGGGGTTGCACAGGGCGACGCGCTCGAATTCGTCGCGTATCTGCCGTGCCGAAGTGGTGCTTTTGTCCAAGAAGCGGCGCCGTGCGGGTACGTTGTAGAACAGATTCCGCACATAGAACTGCGAACCTGCAGGGCACATCGTGACCTCTTGCGAGCGCACCTCGCCGCCATCCACGAATATCTGCGTGCCGACCTCGTCGTCGTGCTGGCGCGTGCGCAGCTCGACTTGCGACACAGCTGCGATCGAAGCCAGCGCCTCACCTCGGAAACCGAACGTGCTGAGCTTGTAAATATCTTCTACTGAGGATATTTTGCTGGTGGCGTGACGGGCGAACGCAGTGCGTGCATCGATTGGCGACATACCGCAGCCGTCGTCGACAATCTGAATCAGCTCGCGGCCTCCGTCGCAGCAGTTCACCGTTACCGTCCGTGCGCCGGCGTCGATCGAGTTCTCCATCATCTCCTTAACCACGGACGATGGACGGTTGACCACTTCGCCGGCAGCGATCTGATTGGCGACGACTTCGGGCAGCAGTTTTATGCGGTCGGCCATAGGGTTTACTCTCCGTTATAATCGTTGGGCACTACGCGCAGCGGCTGGTACGGATCGAAGAACTGCTCTTCGCCTGCCGGTTCCGTCTTGGCGCGTTCGGCCATCGAGAACATCTGCGCTACGCGGGGGACTATGACGAAGATCACGATCGCCACTACCACGATCACCACGACCATACCGATCATACGCCGGTTTTTCCGCTCGGCGGCATCCTTTCGCATCTGTTCGTTGCGGACTTCGCGCTGGCGGCGGATATACTGGCCTGCTACATAGCCGCCGTCGCCCTTCGTTTCCGAGGCTTCGCCCGACTTGGCGGCGCGGCGCTCGCGGAACTCCTCGAGATCGGGATCGTAATAGCGCGGTGTGTAGTTGAACTTGTTGGCGTGTTTCTTGAATGGCGTGAATCCTGACATAATCCTCTGTTTTTTGCCAAATATACTAAAAAAAGCGTTCCGAATCGGTATTTTACTGGAAGAAATTTTTCATCCTCTCGAAAATATTCTGATTCTTCACCGCTTCGGCGCGTTGGAACGATGGCTGCTGCGACAGCTTTTCGACCAAATGGCGCTCCTCGCTCGACAGCTTCGACGGAATGGTCAGATCCACCACGATCAATATGTCGCCGCGGCCGTAACCGTTCACGTCGGGCAGTCCCTTGCCACGCAGACGCAGCACCTTGCCGGCGTGCGTACCCGCATCGATCTTGATCTTGACGCGCGAGTCGATAGTCGGAACCTCGACACTCCCGCCGAGCAGGGCCGTCGTAACCGGTATGTTCAGATTGTGTATCAAATCGTTGCCGTCGCGGGTGAAGTCCGGATTGGGAACCTCCTCGATGATGACCTGCAGGTCTCCGTTCACGCCTCCGTGGCGCGCCGCATTGCCCTTGCCCGAGACGTTCAGACGCATACCTTCGCCCACACCGGCCGGAATGCGGATCTCCACGACCTCCTCGCCGCGCACCGTACCCTCGCCGTGGCACTTGTCGCACGGGTCGGATATTACCTTGCCTTCGCCGCCGCAGGTGGGGCAGACGCTTTGGGTCTGCATGCGGCCGAAGAACGTATTCTCAACGCGCGATACGTAGCCCGAGCCGCCGCAAGTCGCACAGGTCTTGTAGCCGCCTGAACTCTTGGCTCCGGTGCCGCCGCACTTGTCGCATGCGACGGTCTTGTTGATTTTCAGTTTCTTTGTAGTGCCGGTGGCTATCTCCTGCAATGTCAGCTTGACCTTGACGCGCAGGTCCGTTCCGCGGTTGACACCGCGCGACCGGCCCGAACCCGAGCCGCCGAATCCGCTGAACCCGCCGCTGAAGTGTCCGCCGAAGATATCGCCGAACTGCGAGAATATGTCCTCCATCGAGAATCCGCCGCCGAAACCGCCGAAACCGCCGCCGGCAGCCGAACCGTTCATACCGGCATGGCCGAACTGGTCGTAACGGGCGCGCTTGTCGGGGTTCGACAGCACGTCGTAAGCCTCGGCGGCCTCCTTGAATTTCTCCTCGGCCTCCTTGTCACCCGGGTTCTTGTCTGGGTGGTACTTTATGGCCGCTTTTCGGTAGGCCTTCTTTATTTCATCGGCGTTGGCGTTGCGCTCGACACCCAACACTTCGTAGTAATCTCTCTTTTCCATATCGTTTTATCTCCCTTTCGGATTGTGCGCCGTCTACTCTCCTACGACGACTTTGGCATAGCGAATAACCTTTTCGCCCAGTTTGTAACCCTTTTGAACAACATCGATAATGCGCCCTTTCTTGTCCTCCTCGACCGGAAATCGGGCTACGGCTTCGTGCTCGTCGACGTCGAACTCCTTGCCGACAGCCTCAATCTCGCTGACACCCTTCTGACGCAGCACCTCGTTGAACTTCTGCGATATAAGACGCACGCCGCCGCGCAGCGCCTCCAAATCGTCGCTCTTCTCCATAGCCGCTATGGCGCGATCCACATCGTCGACCACCGGCAGCAGAGCCTTTATCACGCTTTCGCCGCCTGTCTCGATAAGCGACATCTTCTCCTTGAGCGTGCGTTTGCGATAGTTGTCGAACTCAGCCTGCAAACGCAGATACTTGTCCCGCCATTCAGCCGCCTCGGCCTTGACTGCAGCGATATCATCGGGCTGCTGTTCGTTCTTTTCGCTCTGTTCGCCCTGCTGGTCAGGCACCTTCTCTGACATTTCGTCGGTCTTGGGGGTGCCATCATCTGCCATATTGGCACAGGGCTGGCCTTCGCAATTCGGATACCCGTCTCCGGCCGGAAACCCTTCGTCTTGCATAACCCCCTCGTTATAAACTTTTTGTTCGCTCATATATCTTTAAGGTTTTATTTTATTTCCGTTTCAACCATTCCAATAGCACAAAATACATACCAACGCTTCTCGCGCTTCCAAGCGGCAAAGTAACGAAAAATTCGCGATATGCACATCCTTTTGGCGAAAAAGCCCATTTTTGAATAGCCTCCGCCGCTCTATGGCGGCCGCGCGGATCGCTTCGCAATCCGATTTTGCCCTGTACATTATGTTGCGGGTGGGAGTGCGGGTGAAGCCTGCGTGGCACGCGAAGAGCGGGCCTCGCTGGGCGAGGCTTCAGCTCGCGCGGCTTCAATGAAGCCGCAGTTATTCGCAACGGATTATACCGGAAATTGTTGTCGCAGGGTTGCGGGCGCAGCCTGCGGAGGACCGCGAATAGCGGGACTTCGCCAGCCGGAGGCTGCGTCCCGCGCGGCCCGTTGGGCCGCAGCTTGTCGCCGCAGCTTGTCGCCGCAGTTTGTCGCCGCAAATCTTCGCTGCGGATGTTCGCGCCCCCCCCCTCCTCGGGGCGGGCGCGCGGGTTGCCACCGGCAACCCGATTTTTTGGTCATTACTATCCGCGGTAAATGTTGAGACAAAGTTGCGGACCGCGCGATATTGCGCGGATGATTATGGTTGCTGGAGAGGCGGCAAAAAATACGTGGAGCGCACCAGCGGAGCGCTCCACGATTTTGGGTAATATGCGGGAGGGTTTACCGGACTTTTTTCACATCGGGGTTGGTTGCCTCCACGCGGCAGTCGCCCGAGTAGTAGACTTTTCCGCCCGATACGG
>CAYYUW010000139.1:0-4840 GCA_964474985.1 uncultured Alistipes sp.
GGAGGAGAAAAAATTGAGAGTGAGTGCAACGATATGACCGAAAATGTTTACCTTTGTTTTCGGGTGTTTACGGGAGGGGTTTCCCTCCGGCCTTCGGCCTCCGGTCAACCCCTCCCGGACCAAACAAACCAGCCACTCTGCGGAGTGGCAACTTTAATGGACTTTACACTTACAACAGTCAACCTTTTTTGGGCAAGGACAGCCGCCCCAAGGCTGCGGCTCGCGCGGCCCGTTCGGGCCGCAACTCTGTCGCCGCAAATATTCGCGCCGCTTGCTTAATAGTCTGTATATCAATCTGCCCCCTATCTCGAAAACTCGCACCCACCCGCCAGCCCGCAACCTCGCCCGCTCCAACCGCCGCCTCACCCGCCTCACCCGCACCGCCTGCCCCGCCGCCCTCACCGGCCACTTCATCCTCACGACCCCAACCCCACCAACCAACCACATCACCCACACCAGCCCGCAACCTCCGCCCCACCCCTCAGAAACATCTGTCGGCAAGCTGTAATAAGATTTTCACGGTGCGATAGGCTATTTTTAAGGAAAAAGGGTTATATTTGTGCCGAATTATACGCCCATTAATGAAAATGAAATTTGTGAAGTATTTGGCAATAGCCTCTGTGCTCCTTTTGGCATCGTGTGCTACCCAGCGGAAAAGCATTCTCTATCTGCAGGATGCGGTGGCCGATTCGCCCGAAGTAATAACCAAGCAGTACGAGTTGAAGATCAAGCCCTCGGACATTTTGGGCATCACGGTTAACAGTCGCGATGCGGAGCTTGCGCAGCCGTTCAACCTCAATATGACCTCGTATCAAGGTGTAGGCACGGGCAAGGCCGGCAACAGTCAGATTCAGGGTCAGGTTGTGGATGACGACGGTTGTATTTCGATGCCTGTTCTCGGCAAGATCAAGGCAGCGGGCTTGACGCGCACGGAGTTGGCCGACAACATCGAGCGTCAGATCATCGAGGGTGGACATATCAAGGATCCGGTAGTCAACATACAGTTTTTGAACTTCAAGATCAACGTGTTGGGTGAGGTCAACAATCCGGGTGAGTTCAGCATCAATTCGGACCGCGTGACGCTGTTCGACGCGCTGTCCATGGCCGGCGACATAACCGACTACGGCGTCAAGGAGCGCATTACAGTTATCCGCGAGGAGAACGGCCGCCGCACTATCTCGTATTTAGACGCCACCAAGACCGACGTATTCCGTTCGCCCTGCTACTACCTCCAGCAGAACGACATCGTCATCGTCGAGCCTAACAGAATCAAGACCGACAACGTGACTATCAATCAGAAACGTCGTCAGACTTGGAATACGGTGCTTACGATTACCTCCAGCGCGATAGGTATCGCCACATTCATTATGACTGTCACACGCAAATGATAAACAAAATACGTTTCAGATGGAAGAGCAGAGGAATATAGTGAGTGAGAATATGCCGCGAGTCGGCTCGGGGTTTTCGCTGCACGATATCGTACAAATGGTACTGAGCAACTGGTACTGGTTCGTCATATCGGTCGGCATCTGCCTCGTTGCTGCCGTGTTTTATCTCGAACGTACCCCCAAGACCTACGCCCGCACGGCCACGATTCTCGTCAAGGACTCGCGTAAGGGCGGCAACTCCGAGCTTGTGGCTTTCAGCGATATAGCCGGTGTCAACACCCGCAAGAGCGTCGATAACGAGCTGTTCGTGCTGCGCTCGCGCAAACTGATGAACGAGGTGGCGCGCCGCCTGAGGCTCGACATAAACTATACCGACAAGGTCGGCCTGCGTCCGCGCAACCTCTACGGATTCAACCCCGTGGAACTGGCTATCGTCAACGACAACGACGAGCAGAGCTTCGCATTCGACCTGACGATTTTGGGCGACAGCACCGTATCGCTCACCGCATTCGCCGGTGCGGGGGTGAACAAGCAGCAGAGCAAGAGCATTATCCGTGCCCGCCTCGGCGACACGATCGTATCGCCCGCGGGAAATATCATTATCAAGCCTACCTTATATTATAATAAGGGTGAAAAGGGCCACAACATCCACATCAGCAAAAGCAGTATGGCCGCAGCGGCCGGAATGGCCGCTGTCAACGTCCAGCTCGCCGACAAGAACTCGTCAGCAATATGTATCAGCAAGCTCGACAGCAACCCGCGCCGCGCCGAGGATGTCATAAATATGCTCATCACTGTCTACGAGGAGGATACCAAGGCCGACAAGAAACGCATCTCGGAGTCCACCGCCGCATTCATCAGCGACCGTCTGGCACTTATAAGCAACGAATTAGGCGATGTGGACGAGGATGTGGCCAGCTTCAAGACCACGAACCAAATGGTCAGCCTCGAATCCGAAGCCGCCCGCAATATGACCGAGAGCGACAGGTTCCGCATGGAGGGTCTGCAGCTTGAGAATCAAATCCGTATGGCCAACTTCATCAAGGATTACCTGATGGATGCCAACCATACCAACGACCTTATACCGGCAGCCGTAGCGGTTTCCGATCCGGCTATCAACAACAATATCGACAACTACAACGCGACGTTGATCCGCCGCGACAAGCTGCTGGCCAACTCGTCGTCCAACAACCCCGTGATTCAGGAGATCGACAACCAGCTGTCGGCCATACGCCGTTCGATCATCGCCTCGATCGACAACCAGATCGCCACGCTCAACATCCAGTACAACAACATAAAGGCTCAGGAGAATCGCGCCAACTACCGCGTATCGACCATTCCGCGTCAGGAGAAGCAGATACAGAGCATCACCCGCCAGCAGAAGATCAAGGAGGAGCTGTACCTCTATCTGCTGAACAAGCGCGAGGAGAACGAGCTTGCGCTGAACGTTGTCGAGGGCAACTCGCGCACGATAGACTTGGCTTACGGCAGCGGCGCTCCGATAGCTCCGCAAGCCTCGACGATAATGCTCGTCGCACTCGTTCTCGGCTTGGCCATTCCGTTCGCGATACTCTACCTGCTCGACAAGCTCAACACCTCGATCCGCGGACGCAAGGACATCGAGGACAACCTCAGCATTCCGTTCCTCGGCGAGGTGCCCGAATACAACGGCAAGACCGACAACGGCATCGTGGTGCGAGAAAACAGCCGCGACAGCGTGTCGGAGGCATTCCGCATCATCCGCTCCAATATGACTTTCATGGGCGTTCAGAACAACAGCTTGCAGACCATTATGATCACCTCGTCCAACCCGCACGCCGGCAAGACATTCGTCTCGTCGAACTTGTCCATGTCGTTGGCTATGACCAATAAGCATGTAGTACTGATCGACTTCGACCTGCGTCGGCGCACGCTCTCCAAACAGTTCGGACAGCGCCACGGACGCAAGGGTCTCAGCTCCTACCTTGCCGGAACATTCACTGAATTGGACGACGTGATATTCAAGAGCGAGCTGCATCCCAATCTCGATATAATCTACTCGGGTCCCCAGCCGCCCAATCCGGCCGAGATGCTGCTCAGCGAGAAGCTCGACCGTATGATTGCCGACCTTAGGGCACGCTACGACTACATCATCCTCGACTCGGTGCCCGCACTCATCGTCGCCGATGCGCAAATCATCGACCGACTGGCCGACCTCTGCATATACGTGATCCGCGAAGGTCTGCTCGACCGCCGTCAGCTGCCCGATATCGAACGTCTGTACACAACCCGCAAATTCCACAATATGAGCGTCGTCCTGAACGGCGCCAAAGCCCAGCGCACGGGATACGGCTATGGGTATGGCTACGGGTACGGATATGGATACGGTTACGGATACGGCTATGGATACGGTTATGGCGACGAGGAGGACGATCACGACTCGCATTCGCACCGGCACAGCAGATCCCGCTCAAGCAAAAAATAACGCACTGAATCAACAGAATCTGCCGAAATGATAATAGCAGTCGACTTCGACGGCACGGTCGTCTCGCACGAATACCCGCACATTGGCGAAGACATCGGGGCGGTGCCCGTCCTGAAAGAGTTGGTCGCAGCCGGCCACAAGCTGATCCTCTACACCATGCGCAGCGGCCGCCTGCTCGACGAGGCCCGAATGTGGTTCGAACGCAACGGCATAGAACTATACGCCGTCAACGAGAACCCCGAACAGGCCAGCTGGACCTCCTCCGTGAAGGTCTACGCCAACCTCTATATCGACGACTGCGCGCTCGGGTGTCCGATCCGGTTCGCCGACGGCATCCGCCGACCGTTCGTCGACTGGCCCAAGGTGCGCGAACGCCTCGCCTACGACGGCGTGCTGCCTTAGCCCCCCCGTCTCGGATAGTTGAGTTGCAGGGGGCATCCTTGCAGCGATAATTGCTGCTGTTCAGATCGCGAATATTTACGTCGACAGACTGCGGCTTCTTCTCGGCCGTGCATGCAAAGATCACCTTCGGCTGCTGCGGGGGTCACGCCGAAGGCGTGAGCAGCCGAAGGTGGCATCGTCCGAGGCGATGCAACTGCACGGCAGAATATTGCTATATCTTTGGCATTTAATTTATTGCGATAAATTGCGGTTCTTTAGAACCGCGCGAGCCGCAGCCTTGGGGCGGCGGAGGCTCGCTTTGCTCCCCTCCGCAGGCTGCAGCTCGCATCTTTACGATGACAATTGTCGCAAACCCTGTCGTGGCAAAGTTGCGGCTTCTTCAGAAGTCGCGCGTACCAGCAAGCCTCGACCTGCAGCGGCATATCCGCTCCGAATGGAAAAGATGCTTAAAAATCCACCCTAACAGAAATGACGCGCCCCAAAAACCGCGGGAGCAACTGCTCCAGCAGCGGCAGCGCGCCCCAAACCGCGGAGGAACTGCCCGAACGCAATATTCATTTGGCGTGAATATTGCGAGTGAGCAACG
>CAYYUW010000140.1:0-12986 GCA_964474985.1 uncultured Alistipes sp.
AAACCGATCGCCGCCCCTGCTGCAAACAGCCGGAAGCTGAGCAACAGCCGTCGCAGCAACTTCGTAGAGCTGTAATGCAACCTACAGCAACGCGACGCCGAATATGACGTAGCGTTGAATATAACGGCGCTAAGCCGAACCTTTCCGGCACACCCGAACTCCCGCGAGTTCGGGTGTGTTCTTTTTGTGTACGGCCGCGCGGGTTGTCACGCGACCCGATTTGTGCGCCGCTAATATTGAATCGATTATAGTTGCAAAGTGCAGGTCGAAGACTGCGGAGGGCTGCGAGTAGCAGGCCTCCGCCGCCGGAGGCTTCGGCCTGCGCGGCTCAAAGAGCCGCATTTTGTCGCAACATATTACGCTGTATTTCGTCGCGTAGCTGCACCGCCGCAAACGATGCCTCCTTCGGCTCCTCCCCATCAGCTGAAGGAGAACTATTATAATACAGCTTGCGCCAAAATGATCTGCCGGAGAAGGATCACCCTTTGTCTGTCGGGAAAAAGATATGAATGGTGGCTCCGCCCCACTGGTTTACTTCGTAGGGTTTGTCAAACAGTGCTTTCTGACCGTCGAGTATGCGCAAGCGTCCTTCGAAGGGCGGGTGCTGCTCGATCAGGGTCGACACGGGGAGCGTGGCGGATACTATATATATGTATAGCTCGAACGAGGCGCACGACGGCGCAGTCATCTTCAGCTTGCGGCGTGCGGAGGATGCGGCTGCGACCTCGTTGTTCGCGCCGCCTCGCGACACCAAATTTACGAAATCGGTCTGCCTGCCGGCTTCGTCGCGGCACGCAGCCATCATAAACACGTCGTAACGCGACCAATCGGGAAAATCGGTTGAAAAAATGATATCGTAAGTCGTAAGTCCGGCCATATCCAAAAAGCATTAGCGAAGGCAAAAATACAAACTAAATGTCGAAAACTTTGCTTTTCCCGTATAAATGTGTACCTTTGTAGCCTATTTGCAGTCAAAATGGGAATTTTGAGACGCTATACTGTGCCTTATAAAGGACTGAAAATAGGTTCGCATCATTTTGATTTTGACGTCGATGATGCTCTTGTTCAGGCTTTTGAAGGTTCGGAGATAAAACACTGTCGGGCTGTTGTCGGCGTGGAGTTGCTAAAGGCCGCTTCGATGCTGACACTCGATGTATCGATTCGCGGAGAGGTCACTGTCGAATGCGACAGATGCCTCGACGATTGCGTTCTGCCGGTTGTTTTCGACGATCGCCTGCTCGTGAAATTCTCGGAACAGGAGATCGAATCCGACGGCTCGGTTATGTGGATCGATCGCAACGACGCGGAGGTGGAGCTTGGCCAATACATATACGAGAGTATCGTGTTGAGTCTGCCTTACAGCCGCGTACATCCCGAGGGCGAATGCAATCCGGATATGCTCGCACGCTTCCGCACCGTCGGCAGCGAGGAGTTGGAGGAAATGGAGCAGCGCGCCGGTCGCGACCAGATGCTCGACGAGTCCAACAAAAAGCAGTGGGACAAACTGGCAGCGCTCAAGGCTGAAATGGAAAAGAACGAAAAAGAAAGTTAAACTTTAAATTGACAATAAAATGGCACATCCTAAACACAAAGTCTCGTCTACTCGACGCGACAAGAGAAGAACCCACTACAAGGCGGTAGTTCCGACGGTTGCCGTATGTTCGAACTGCGGCGCGGCCACTCTCTACCACAGAGTATGCCCCGAATGCGGTTTCTATCGCGGCAAACTTGCCATCGCCAAGGCAGCCGAAGAATAGTTGAATCAATGCCTCGCCGATGAGGCGGGGCTTTTTTGCTAACCAAATATCGATACGTTATGTTCAAGATAGGTATTGATGCGATGGGTGGCGACTTTGCTCCCGAAGCAGCCGTTTTAGGCGCGATAGAGGCGGCCAAGGCGGTCGGTTCGGACAGCCGTATCGTTCTGTTCGGCGACAAGAACGCGATAGAGGCGATCCTCGAAAGAGAAAAATGCCCCGCGTCGACGTTCGACATAGTGCCGACAACAGAAATAATAACAATGTCGGACCACCCAGCACAGGCTTTCGCCAAGAAGACGGACTCGAGCATCGCAGTCGGATTCGGATATCTGGCCAAAGGGTTGATTGACGGTTTCGCAAGCGCCGGCAGCACAGGCGCGATGATGGTAGGCTCGATGTATGCCGTCAAACCGATCGAGGGTGTCATTCGCCCCACGATCTCATCGCTCATACCCACTGCAACAGGGCGGCCGAGCCTGCTGCTCGATGTCGGACTCAACGTCGACTGCAAACCCGAAGTGCTGTACCAGTACGGCATCATCGGCAGCATCTACGCCCAAAGCGTACTCGGTATAGAGAATCCGCGCGTCGCGCTGCTCAACATCGGCGAAGAACGCGAAAAAGGCAATGCTCAGGCCAAAGCCACGCACGAACTGATGGCCGACAACGGCGGTCTGTTCAACTTCGTGGGCAACGTGGAGGGTACGCATCTGTTCTCGAACCAAGTCGCCGATGTTATCGTCTGCGACGGTTTCGTCGGAAACATCCTCCTCAAACAGGCGGAAAGCATCTACCACATCACCCGCAAGATGGGTATCCAAAATCCGTTCCTCGACCAAATGAACTACGAGGCCGTGGGAGGCACCCCCGTGCTGGGCATCAATGCGCCGGTAATAATCGGCCACGGCTGCTCCTCCCCGCTGGCTATCAAGAATATGATACTCCAGACAGAAAAGACCGTCAAAGCCGATCTGGCCAACAAACTCAAACAGATTCTTAAAGTAGAATAGATGGACAAAAAGATAACAGCAGCAATAACCGGCGTCGGCGGATATCTCCCCGACTACATTCTCGACAACGACGAACTGAGCCGTATGGTCGATACCACCGACGAGTGGATTATGACCCGTATCGGAATCAAGACCCGACACATACTCAAAGATCCCGACAAGGCCACCTCGTATATGGGCGCCATGGCCGTGGGCGATCTGTTGGAGAAGACCGGAGTCCACGCCGACGAGATCGATCTGGTGATCTGCGCTACCGTGACTCCCGATATGTTCTTCCCCTCGACGGCGAATATGATCGCTTACAAGTCCGGCTGCGTCAATGCTTTCGCATTCGATATGTCGGCGGCGTGCAGCGGATTCCTGTTTGCGTTGACGACGGGCAGCAAGTATATCGAGTCCGGCAGTTGCAAAAAGGTTATCGTCGTCGGCGCCGACAAGATGTCGTCGATAGTCGATTACACCGACCGCAAGACCTGCCCCATATTCGGCGACGGCGCCGGAGCAGTGCTTCTCGAACCTAACACCGAAGGTTTTGGCGTGCTGGATCACATTCTCCACTCCGACGGCTCGGGCGAGAAACACCTGTATATGAAAGCCGGAGGATCGCTTCACCCCGCATCCCTCGAAACCGTGCAGAACAACTGGCACACCATAACGCAGGAGGGTCAGGCCGTATTCAAGGCCGCCGTATCGAATATGGCGGACGTAGCAGTCGAGATGATGGAGAAGCATAACCTCACGGCCGATGACATCCGCTTCCTCGTTCCTCATCAGGCCAACCTGCGAATAATCGACGCCACGGCACACCGTATGGGTCTGGAGCGCGAGAAGTGCATGATCAACATCGACAAGTTCGGCAACACCACGGCCGCTACACTGCCGCTCTGCCTGTGGGATTACGAAAACCGCCTCAAGACGGGCGACAACCTGATCCTCGCAGCATTCGGCGGCGGATTCACTTGGGGTTCGATATACCTCAAGTGGGCCTACAACGGCGGCGACTTCTCAAAGTAACGTCAAGGGAGGGGGCAGTTACTACGGGAATGCTGTTCTAAGTGGCGGTTTCTCGGGTGACAAGGCGAAGCAGAAGCGGCGCAGCACCCGAACAGGCGGCCGACAGTAATATCGCGAAACAAGGCAGGTTTGCGCCTCAGCGGGGCAAACCTGTTTCATAAAGGCTCTATAGTTCAAGGGATAGAACGAGGGTTTCCTAAACCCTAAATTCGCGTTCGAGTCGCGGTGGAGCTACAAACGCAACCAACCGGTTGCGTTTTTTGTTTGTCCGCCGCTAATTACTGCTGCAGGATTTCAGCAACGGTGAAGGTGCTGCCGCCGACGAAAATGGCATCGTCAGGCGAGGCAATCGAACGTGCATAGTCGAGCGCCGCGGCGACACCGCGGACCACGACGCCGTGCAAACCATAATCGGCAGCCCGTCGGCACAGCTCATCGGCATCCAAGGCCCGCGAGACAGAAGCCTGAGTGAATATATAGTGCGCCGTACGCGGCAGCAGCGGCAGCACGGCCGAGAGGTCCTTCTCGCGCACCACGCCGAGAACGATATGAAGCGTACTGCAGTCGAGACGCGAGAGCTGCTCGGCGACATAGTGCAGTCCGTGTGCATTATGGCCCGTGTCGCAGATTACTAACGGCCGCTCGCCCAGCTTCTGCCAACGGCCCCGCAGGCCGGTTATCGCGGCAGCGTGCCGGCACCCCTCAACAATGGCACGGTCGTCGATACGCGGCAATTTCGACCGCAGAATATCCACCGCAGCCAATGCCGTGACGATATTGCGCCGCTGGTAGTCGCCGCCCAAATCGAGCGACAAGCCGAAAGCCGCCCCGCCTCTGTGTTCTATTTCGAAACGACTGCCCGTCAGGTCGTTGTCATCTGATACAACGGCATATTCATCCTCTGCGAAGCAGATCGGCGACTGGCGCTCAGCGGCTACGGCACGGAATACCGGATCGCTCTCGGGATCGTGCTCGCCGATCACTACAGGAACTCTCCGCTTAATTATTCCCGCCTTTTCGCCAGCTATGGCAGCGATCGTAGGCCCGAGGAATTCGGTGTGCTCCAGCCCTATATTGGTTATTACGCTCAACAGGGGCGATACAACATTGGTGGCGTCGAGCCTGCCGCCCAAGCCGGTCTCAATTACGGCCGCATCGACCTTGGCGCTGCGGAATGCGTCGAAAGCCATTGCCGCCGTCATCTCAAAGAATGACAGGCCGATACGCTCCATATCGCTGCGGTGGCGCCCGACGAAATCAACCACAAAGCTCTCGGAAACAGGAACGCCGTCAATGCGTATGCGTTCGCGAAAATCGTGCAGATGCGGCGATGTGAACAGTCCCACCCGATAGCCTGCCGTCTGAAGCACGGCGGCCAAGATATGCGAAACCGATCCCTTGCCGTTTGTTCCGGCTACATGAATGGTCGGGCAGCCGAGATGCGGCGATAAGAGCAGGTCGAGAAAGCGCCCGATACGTTCGAGTCCGGGTTTATAGGCATCGCCGCCGAAGTTCTGAAACGACCGCAGCGACGAAAAGAGGTATTCGAGAGTCTGTTTGTAATCCATAACTGTCAATCGACAAGATGATTGCACCGGCGCACGCGGTAGGCGCAGAAATAGAGCACGCAGAGCAGCAGCAGGTAGCAGCAAAGGCGAGCCACATAGTCGCCGTAGCGGACATAGAATGTAATGCGGTCATTCAGCGGAATATCCGCGGTGAGCGTACCGCGTTTGTCCCAGCCGAGCGACGACAGCACCCGTCCGCGCGGATCGATGAAGCCCGAGATGCCGGTGTTGGCGCTGCGGGCGATGCTGCGGCGCGTCTCTATGGCGCGCAGACGTGCATACGAGAAGTGCTGACGGTGGCCGGCCGTATCGCCCCACCAGCCGTCGTTGGTTATGATGCCCATCACATCGGCGCCGCGGCGCACGAAGTCGGCGAAGAAATCGCCGTATATCGATTCGTAGCATATCGCCGTACCGATGCGCACCGAGTCATGTTCGAAATTCACAGCCTCGTCGTCGACACCCAGCTGCCCCGATGAGCCGCCAAGCTCGACGATCAGGAATGACAGCGTCTCCATCAGCTTGGGATACGGCACCTTTTCGGCCCCGACCACCAGCTTGATCTTGTGCCGCACACCGGCAAGCCCCGTCGAATCGAATGCGAGCGCCGTGTTGTAGACGTCGTAACGCATTCCGTTGCGGTATCGCGCCGTCGGCGACGAGGGTACCCCGAAAGGATAGTGGCGCATAGTGCTGGCTCCGGCGATTATCTCGCCCGCGGGCAGATGCTCACGCTGAAGGCGGCGCATATTGTCGATCGACGGCGACGCCCAGTCATTTTCCCAAATGGCACCCTGTGCACCTAACGCCGTCTCAGGCAGCAGCACGAAACGGCTGTCGGAAGGCGCCTGCGAACCCAAGGCGTAGAATATCGAATCCTGCACGCTGTCCGGCAGGTCGAACTTGGCATCTATCGGGAAACACGATATGTTGGGCTGCACCACGGTAATGCGCACCTTCTTCTCCGGTTCGTCGCAGCTCCACCAGAGCGCCAGCGAAACTGCAAGCGGCGCAGCGAATACCGCAGCGGCCTTGACGATCGAACGCACAGAGCGCAGCCGCCAAGCCTCGAAAAAGAGCAGATTGCACACCAGCAGCCACAGCGACCCGCCGAACACGCCCGTCCATTCGTACCACTGCACGGCCCAAATGTCGCCGGCCATACCGTTGCCCAGCACCAACCACGGGAACGACACTTCGCCACGCAGATACCAGTATTCGGCGGCTATCCATGCCGACACGAACACGCAATAGGCCAGCGGGCGCTTGGCCCGCTTCGAGACATAGTGGTAAAGCATAAAAGCCGCCGTGAACAGCGTCGAGGAGACGACCACAGCGACCACGGCGCCCGGGGCGGTAGCGTGCCATATCCACCAGCAGGTCGCCGTGTACCATAGGAGCATCGTCAGCATCGTCCAGCCGGCCATACGCCACCACGAGCGGCGCGAGGCGTCGCAGCCTTCGCTCAGCACGAGCAGCGGCACGAGCGCCACGGCAAGCGTTAGTCCGGTGATACGCAACCACCCCGCCGACAAGAGCAGGGCCGACAGCAGAACGGCAAATATTTTGTTTCGCATTTTATGTAGCATTTTGTCTGCAAAGATAGAAGATATTTACTATTTTTGCACGACGGAAACGAAATTAGGGCGGCTGCCCAAACGCACGAAGCCCGATCCGGAACTGTATTCCTTACTATGTGGTACGAACTGTTCAGCAGAGGTGTATTGGTCGGATTAGCCGCATCGATTACGGTGGGGCCTGTTGCCGTACTTTGTATTCAGCGCACGCTCAGCAAGTCGCGCCGCTCGGGTTTCGCCTCGGGCGTGGGTGTGGCCTGCGCCGATTCGCTCATGGCCTCGATCGCATATTTCTGCTACTCGATGCTCAAGGCTTGGCTTGACCAGTACGCAGTAATCCTGCGCGTCGCCTGCGGCATTTTGGTAGTCGTCGTGGGCGTGTACATCTATCTCCAGAACCCCGTCACGCAGATCCGGCGCAACCGCGCCGGCCGCACCGACCTGTGGCAGGACTTTATGTCGATGTTCGGCTTCACACTGGCCAATGTGCTGATGATCGTGCCCTACATCTTCGTGTTCTTCGGAATGTTCAGCATCCAAACCACCGATTCGCTTTCGCTCGGCAGTCTGCTGCTCGGGGCCATACTCATATTCGGCTTCTTCTGCGGCGCTGTGCTGTGGTGGTTCAGCCTTACGTGGGTGCTCAACATATTCCGCAACCGTTTTCGCCCGCGGCATATGCTGTGGATCAACCATATTGCCGGCTGTGTCATCGCCTTTCTCGGCGTGTACACCATTCTATCCACCTTTTACCATATTCTACCTGTATGACATCCTTATCAACAAATAAAACCCGCCGCAAACGCCGCCTTACAATCGCCATAGACGGCTTCTCGTCCTGCGGCAAGAGCACCTTCGCCAAAGCGCTCGCCGCCCGATTGGGCTACATATTCATCGACACCGGCGCCATGTACCGCGCCGTCACCCTCTATGCGCTGGAGCACGGCGCTATACGCTCAGGCATCGTGGATGAAGATGCGCTGACGGCACTGCTGCCGCATATAGCCATAGCGTTCCGCTTCAATCCGCAGCGCGGCGCCAGCGACATATACGTCAACGGCGATCTGGTCGAGGGCAAGATCCGGACTATCGAGGTGAGCAACTGCGTAAGCCGCGTGAGTCAGATAGCCGCCGTGCGCGAGAAGCTCGTGGCTATGCAGAAACAGATGGGCCGCGACAAAGGCATCGTTATGGACGGCCGCGACATCGGCACGGTGGTATTCCCCGACGCCGAGATCAAGCTCTTTATGACGGCCGACCCCAAGGTGCGGGCGCGCCGCCGCTACGACGAACTGAAAGCCAAGGGCGACAACGTATCCATCGAGGAGATTGAGGATAATGTCCGCTCGCGCGACATAGCCGACCAGAATCGCGCTATCAGCCCCCTGCGTAAGGCGGACGACGCCGTAGTGCTGGACAACAGCACGATGAGCGTCGAGCAGCAGATGGTGTGGTTCGACGAGCATTTCAGCCGTCTGTTCGAATAACAATACGCGGCATCATGGCACTGAAAGTGATTATAGACGACGAGTCGGGCTTCTGCTTCGGCGTGGTGCGGGCCATATCCCGCGCCGAAGAGGCGCTCGCCGGCGGCGGAACCGTTTACTCGTTAGGCGATATCGTCCACAACCGCATAGAGGTGCAACGGTTGGAAAGACTCGGTCTGCGCACCGTAACGCACTCCGACATACCCTCCTTGGGCGGCTGCAAGCTGTTCGTCCGCGCCCACGGCGAACCGCCTGCAACATTCGCCGAGGCTGAGCGGGCCGGCGTCGAAGTGATCGATGCCACCTGTCCGGTGGTTGCGGCGCTGCAGCGCAAGGTCAAGCGCGCCTTCGAGAAAATGGAGGCTGCGGGCGGTCAGGTCGTAGTGCTCGGCAAGCACGGCCATGCCGAAGTGGTGGGGCTGGCCGGTCAGGTCGACGGGCGCGTCATCGTAGTGGAACACGAGAATGATTTGGAAAATGTGGATTTCAACAGGCCGATATACTTCCTGTCGCAGACCACCCAAAGCAAGGCGCTGTTCGAGAGGCTGAAGGAGATTATGCGCCGCCGTGCGGCCGATCCGGCTGCCGTCGAGGCCGACGACACGATCTGCGGACAGGTCTCCAACCGCGAGGAGCGGCTGCGGGCATTCGCCCGCTCGGTGGATCGGGTGGTATTCGTATGCGGCCGCAAGAGTTCCAACGGCAAGGTGCTTTTTGAAGCGTGCCGCAGCGCCAACCCGCAGTGCTACAACATCGAGGAGCCGGAGGAGCTGCGGCCGGAATGGTTCGAGGGAGCCGAGACGGTCGGCATCTGCGGCGCCACCTCGACACCCAAGTGGCTGATGCAGCAGACTGCCGAGCGGCTGCGAAATAAAATCGACGCATAATACGTTGACATATATGAGAAGGGACAGATATTTGATTCGGGCAGTGAAATACTTCCTGCTGCTGGTGATATTGATCGCCGCGCTGTATGCGCTCAACTGGTTTTTCGAGAAGACGCCGGTCAATCTCAGGGAGTATCTCTCGCTGCTGCAAAACAATCCGCGGTCGAAATGGCTGCTGCCCGTGCTGGTTGCCATATCGCTGGCCTATCCTTCATTCGGATATATGACCCGCACGCTGCCCGCGGATGCAGGCTGCAGCGACGGAATAGAGCGGGCCTTGGCCGCGAACGGATTCGTAGCTAAAGGCGAACGCGACGGCCGGCGGATATATCGCGCAGCATCGCAGCTGCGCCGCGCCCGTCTGCTGTGGGAGGACGAGATCGAAGTGTGGCCCGAGGGCGGACAGACGGTAATGCGCGGCAACCGGTCCGCCCTGTCGAGAATCATTTACAGCGCCGAAATATACTTGAGAAACGATGAGAAATAAAAACATATTCAAGCGGGCGGCTATATGTGCCGCAGCGGTTGCGGGCACGGTAATGCTGACGGCGGCCGTGAAGGACGACTTCGGAGCAGGTCGCAATATGGAGCTGTTGATTAATATGTTCCGAGATCTGAACACCTACTATGTCGACGGCATCGACCCCGACCGCGTAATGCAGGACGCTGCAGCCGGTATGGTGTCGTCGCTCGATCCGTATACGGAGTATCTGCCCGAGGAGGAGATGAAGAATTTCTCGCTGCTCACCACAGGCAAGTACGGCGGCGTAGGCTCCCTGATCCGCAAGAAGGACGACTACGTGCGTTTTGCGCAGCCCTACAAGGATTATCCGGCCGACAGGGCCGGCATCAGAATCGGCGACCGCATTCTCGAGATCGACGGCGAGCCGGCCAAGGGATTCTCCACCGAGGAGGTCAGCAACCGGCTCAAGGGCGACCCGGGGACATCGGTGCGCCTGAAGGTCGGCAGACTGCTCGACGACAGTGTGTTCGAGGTTACGCTCCAGCGTGAGCGCATCTCCATATCGGGCGTCCCCTACTACGGCTGGGCGGCCGACGGCATAGGATATATCGAGCACAACGACTTCAGCGAAGACTGCTCCAGCGATATGCGCCGTGCGGTGATGCAGCTCAGGGAGAGCGGCGATCTGCGCGGTCTTGTAATCGATCTGCGCGGCAATGGCGGCGGAATAGTGCAGGAGGCCGTCAAGATACTTTCGATGTTCCTGCCCAAGGGGACCGAGGTGCTGAGTATGAAGGGCCGTCAGGAGTCCTCCGACGCAGTGTTCCGCACCGAGCAGGAGCCGATAGATGTCGACCTGCCGATCGTGGTGCTTACCGACAGCGGCACGGCCTCGGCGGCCGAAATAGTCTCGGGCGCCCTGCAGGACAAGGACCGCGCGGTACTGCTGGGGCGGCGCACCTTCGGCAAGGGGCTTGTCCAGTCGACCCTGCCGCTCGGCTACAACGCTTTCCTGAAAGTCACCACAGCCAAATACTATATGCCCAGCGGCCGCTGTATTCAGGCTATTGACTACGCTCACCGCAATGACGACGGCTCGGTGGGCTATGTACCCGACTCGCTCGTGCGCGAGTTTCGCACGGCGGCCGGCCGCAAAGTTTACGACGGCGGCGGAATTATGCCCGACGTGCTACGCAAAGCGGAGTATGCCAGCCGTTTCGCCGTGACGGTCTATGCCATGGGGTTCATCGACGATTTCGTGGACGAATATGTAAAGCGCAACGACCAACGGCTGCGCTCGCTCGACCCGACGACATTCTCGATCAGCGACAGCGACTATGACGATTTCGTCGACTTTATGGCCGACAAGAAGATCGAATACCGGTCGCAGTCGAGTCAGTTTGCCGAGCAGCTGCGGCAGGCGGCCGAGAGGGAGCTGTTCGATTCGACCGTGGTGGCCGACATTGCGCGCCTCGAGAAGTCGCTGCGCGACGACAACCGCACCAACCTGCTCCGCTACCGCGACGAACTGCGCGATGCTATCAACTCGCAGGTGATTTTGCACTACGCCTACTCGGACGGCGTCACCAAATACAACCTGTTGCGGGACAAGGATGTAAAGGCAGCCATAAAACTGCTTGAGGACGAAGCGGAGTACCGCCGCATACTCGCCGAGCAGGATACCTCACGCTCGCAGAACCAAACAAACTGAAACCGATGAAAAAACTGTCGCTGCGCATTTCCCTGCTCACCTATCGCCGCCGTATGGCGGTGATCGTACTCGGCATCGTACTGGCGTCGATATCGCTATTTTTCACCAACCAGATGGCCAAGAATCTGCGGGAAAAGGAGCAGCACGACGTTCAGGTGTGGGCCATGGCTATGGAGCGCAGCATCGGCACCAGCGCGATGTTCGACGAGGATCCGCTGATGCGCGCCATAATCAGCAACCGCAACAACATCCCCCTTATAATCACCAACGAGAACCTCAAGGTGCTCGAATCGCATCTTGTGCCTGAGAACATTATCAACCACCCCGACCTGCTGCGCAAGAAGATCGACAAGCTCTCGTCGAAAAACCAGCCTATCGAGATCCGCAACCGCTGGAATCCGTCGTCGAGCATCTACATATTCTACGGCGAATCGCGGCTGCTCATAACGCTTTACTACTTCCCGTTAGTGCAGTTGATAGTGGTGGCCATATTCATCCTTTTCGGCTACATAGCCTTCCGCTCGACCAAGCAGGACGAACAGAACCGCGTGTGGATCGGACTGGCAAAGGAGACGGCGCACCAGCTCGGCACGCCCACCTCGTCGCTGCTCGGCTGGATCGAGTATCTGCGCACGCAGCCGGTCGATCCGTCGGCCGTCGAGGAGATGAACAAGGATCTGACGCACCTCATGAAGATCGTGGACCGATTTTCGAAGATCGGCTCGGAAACGGTGCTCTCTACGGCCAATATCAACGAGGTAGTCGGCGGCAGCGTGATGTACTTCCGCACACGCATCCCGCGCAACGTATCACTCGACTACAACGGATTGGCAACGGCTCCCGTACAGGCCAACATCAACGCCGCACTGTTCGAGTGGGTGGTCGAGAACCTTATGAAGAACTCTCTCGATGCGCTTCAGGGGCAAGGACTTATCTCAGTCAACATCTCCTCGGACGCCAACAATGTCTACGTTGACGTACGCGACACCGGCAAGGGCATCGCCCGCGGCAACTGGAAACGCATCTTCGAACCCGGCTTCACCACCAAGACCCGCGGCTGGGGTTTGGGACTGTCGCTCAGCCGCCGCATCATCGAGGAGTACCACAAGGGCCGCATCGCCGTCGTCGACTCGGAAATAGGCAAAGGCACGACCATACGCATAACGCTCAAACGCATATACGAATAAGATGCCCGAACACTCTGCCATAACGGATTCGCTTGCCGACGGCTATACCGCCGCGCTGCAGCCTGCCGCAACGCCGGAATTCGATTTCGGCGCTTGGGGCCTGCAGATAGTGCGTTCGGACAGCATCCTGCTCGCCCAGCCGGTGACCGCTATCCAGACCGCCGAGACGCAAGCCGTCTATGGCCAGCAGAGCATTACAGTACCCGCCCGCCGCGAATACGGCGATATGCCCAACTCACCGATAGTCGCCAGCGCCGGATTCCAAGCCGCCGTGATCGCGCTGCTGCTGCTCTATGCGGCGCTGCTGCACAGGTTCCGCAGC
>CAYYUW010000141.1:0-3090 GCA_964474985.1 uncultured Alistipes sp.
ACCTATAAAGATATATTGTCGGTCTTTGCGGGGCAGCGGCCGCTGGCAGCGCCCAAGAAGGAGGGCAAAAATACGAAAGAGCTTTCGCGCGGACATAAGATCATCGTGTCGGACAACGGACTGGTGACGATCACGGGCGGCAAGTGGACTTCCTACCGCTTGATGGCCGAGGATACGGTCGACCGTGCGGTTCGTGAGGCGGGCCTCCAGGCGGGCAAGTGCGTGACCCGGACGCTGCACGTGCACGGCTACCGGCCCAACCCCGATCTGAAGAACCACCTTTATGTATACGGTTCGGACGAGCCTGCGATTCTGGAGCTTATCCGCCGCAATCCCGAATTGGGCGAGCGGATTTCGCCCGCGTTTGATTACACGGCGGCCGAGGTGGTGTGGGCTGTGCGCGAGGAGATGGCGCAGCGGGTCGAGGATGTATTGGCCCGCCGCGTGAGGATGCTCTTTGTCGACGCGCGTGCGGCTATGGCGGCAGCTCCGCGTGTGGCCGAGATCATGGCCCGCGAGTTGGGCAAAGATGAAGATTGGGTGAAAAAAGAGACGGAATCGTTTGTCGATTTGGCAAAAAACTATATCTTTGAAGGTAAATAGACCACAGAAAACGATTGAACGAACAACCACAAACCCGAAACTTCTATGTGGAACTTACTCAAACCTCCTGCCTATAAACCTGTTACGGCCGACGCTGCGACGGTCGATGCAGCCTATAAGGCCAACCGCCTGAAGGTTTTTCTGGGTATTTTCATCGGCTATGCCGGTTTCTACATCGTACGCAAGAACTTTTCGATGGCCATTCCGGAGCTTGCTCCGTTAGGCTTCGACAAGAGCGAATTGAGTGTCGTGCTCTCGATGAACGCCATCGCCTACGCACTCTCGAAGTTCCTTATGGGCAGCGTTTCTGACCGAAGCAATGCGCGGGTCTTCCTGCCGTTGGGGTTGGTGCTGGCGGCCCTGTCGATGATGTTCATGATCGTGCCGGTGACGATGCTCGGCGCTCAGCACAAGCAGGCGGCTATCGTCCTAATGGCCGTGCTGAACTTTTTAGTGGGCTGGTTCAACGGCATGGGCTGGCCTCCCTGCGGACGGGTGATGACCCACTGGTTTTCGCAGAACGAGCGCGGCACGAAGATGTCGGTGTGGAACTGTGCCCACAATGTGGGCGGCGCGCTGGTAGGGCCTATGGCGGTCTACGGCGCGATGTGGTTCGGCTCGTGGTTCTATGGTTCAGACCAGGAACTCTACTTTTTGGTCGGTACTTACCTGTTCCCCGCGGTGGTGGCGATCTTTGTGGCCTTGCTGGCTTTCGTTTTGATCCGCGACACCCCGCAATCGTGCGGCCTGCCCTCGATCGAACAGTGGCGCAACGACTATCCGAAAAATTACAGTGCGGCGCAGGAGGAGGTGCTCTCGACGCGCGACATCTTCTTTAAGTACGTGCTGAACAACCGTTTGCTGTGGTTCATCGCGCTGGCAAACGCCTTTGTCTATATGGTGCGTTACGGCTGTTTGGACTGGGCGCCGACCTATTTGCGCGAGGCGCAGGGTTACGATATTAAACAGGCGGGCTGGGCCTATTTCGCCTACGAGTTTGCGGCGATTCCGGGTACGTTGATCTGCGGTTGGGTCAGCGACAAGGTCTTCCACGGCCGACGAACCATGCCGACCATTCTCTTCATGCTGGCTGTGGCGATCTTCATTCTGCTTTATTGGCAGTTCTCGGATAACTACTTCATTGTCACGGCGTCGCTGATTGCCATCGGCTTCTTCATCTACGGCCCTGTGATGCTTATCGGTGTGCAGGCCCTCGACCTGGCGCCCAAAAATGCGGCGGGTACGGCTGCCGGACTGACAGGATTTTTCGGTTACTTCCTCGGCACGGCCATCTTGGCCAACATCGTGCTCGGCGCCGTGGCCGACACCGCGGGCTGGGATTGGACGTTCGTCCTTTTGATTGCGGCCTGTTTCCTTTCGATCTTTTTTATGGCGCTGACATTTCGCCGCGAAAAGGAGTTGCATGAACGATAACGGATGATGGTTAGGCAGGGCTTGTCGTCGGTTGTTTGCGGCGGGCTCTGCCTCGACCTGTTTTTTACATGAATCCGCTCTTTCGTCCTGCGGTAGAGGCGGTTTTCAGTTCAGACCGAAAATTTTACTTTTTTTTCATATTGATGGAGGATAACGGTACAAAAAAATATCTACCTTTGTTTCGAAAGCCGCAGGCTTATGAAAAAAAGTACAAGAGCCCGAAACTTATAAAATATTGAAATAATAACCTTTTTACATCAAGCCTATGAATCTACAATTACAACAAAAGATTCGATCGGTGGTCTTGAGTCTTGCCATGCTCCTTTTTGCGGGTGCGGCATGGGCGCAGCACACCGTTTCGGGCGTTGTCTATGAGGCGGATGGAAAGACTCCGAACATCGGTGCATCGGTGGTGATCAAGGGGTCGACTGTCGGTGTCAGCACCAACGTCAAAGGCGAGTATTCGATTTCGGTTCCGAATGCGAAGACTACGCTGCAATTCATGAGTTTAGGTTTCGATACCCAGGAGGTCGTCGTGGGCGCGCGTACGCGCGTGGACGTGACGCTCCGGCAGTCGGCGCAGAAGATCGACAATGTGGTGGTGACGGCGCTGGGTATCACACGTCAGGAGAAGAGCCTCGGCTATGCCGTCTCGAAAGTCACCGGCGAAGAGATCAACAATACGGTGGGCGGCAACTGGCTCAACGGTCTGAACGGCAAGGTGGCCGGTCTGAACTTCGACCAGGCCTCGGCCGGCCCGGGCGGTTCGGTACGTGTGACCCTGCGTGGCGAGGCGTCGCTCTCGCATGACAATAATACGGCGCTCTTCGTCATCGACGGCGTGCCCGTGTCGAACGATATGACTGCCTCGACTTCGGCCAGCTCTTATTCGTCGACCGACGCTCCGGTGGACTACGGCAACGGCGCGAGCGACCTGAACCCCGAGGATGTGGAGTCGGTTTCGGTGCTGAAAGGCCCTGCCGCCACGGCCCTGTACGGTTCGCGTGCGGCCAACGGCGCCATCGTCATCACGACCAAGTCGGGCAGCAGTAG
>CAYYUW010000142.1:0-4909 GCA_964474985.1 uncultured Alistipes sp.
TATTGGGCGCAGCCAGCGGAGGCGAGCATAGCAATTCTCCGCCGCTCCAAGTCTGCGGCCCGCGCGGTTTCATTGAAGCCGCAATTATTCGCGCCGGATTATGCCGGAAATTGTTGTCGCAAGGTTGCGGGCGCAGCCTGCAAAGGACCGCGAACAGCGGGACTTCGCCAGCCGGAGGCTGCGTCCCGCGCGGCCCGTTGGGCCGCAACTTGTTGCAATAAATGCTCGACGCAAATAGCGGTGTTTCCCCTGTCGCAAGTGCTCACGGCCGCCATCCGCCCCTCGGGACGGGCGCGCGGATCGCTTCGCAATCCGATTTTTGTCATATACACTATGTTTTGGGTGGGGGCGGGTCGAAGCCTGCGGAGTGCACGCGAACAGCGGGCCTCCGCCGCCGGAGGCTGCGTCCCGCGCGGCCCGTTGGGCCGCATCTTGTCGCAATAAATTACGCGGCACAAATATAACTCCATTCTGTCGCGTAGCAGCATCGCCCGAGGCGATGCCACCTTCGGCTGCTCACGCCTTCGGCGTGCCCCCCCCCCAGCAGCCGAAGGTGATCTTTGTTCGCACAGCCAAGAAGGATCGCTTTTATGCAAAACTTATTGTATTGTCATTATCACCGCACTGTTTTCGGCCCTCCGCTTGCGGAGGCTTCGGCCCGCGCGGCTTCAAATGAAGCCGCAACTTGTCGCAACTGGCTTTGCAGGCAATTATGGTTGCGAAGTTGCGAGTCGCAGCCTGCGGAGGCGAACGCAACGCCCCCCCCACAGAATTATAGATTCTGCGGGGAGGGGAAGGCTGTTGAAGAGCACCAACTGCGGCGCTAAATGTTTTCGGTTGTCGTGGCGGGCGGGTTCATATTGCCTGCCGGCTTGTTCTATGACTTTGCGGCGCTTGGGTTCGCGTTATCAGACGACTTGTTCCCTGTCTCTGCGGCGCTGGGGTTGTCAGCCGGCTTGCGGCGGCGGTGACGGTTGCGGCGGCGGGAGGCGGATTTGCTTTTGGCACCCTCTGCCGGCGTCTGCCGTTCGGGCGCGGTTTGCCGGTCTGCAGCTTGCGCCGCTGCCGAAGCCGACTCAGCCGGAGCATTCTGCTGGACGTGAGCCGCAGCTGGTTGTATTGCACTATCGGTATTAGTCTGGGACTCTGAGCGCTTGGAATCACGATTGCTGCGGCGACCGCCTTTCCGGTCAGCCCGATCATCGCGGAGCTCGCGACCGGCACGGCCACCGCGTCCGCTCCGACCTTCACCGCGGACCTCGGCCCGCTCGCCGCTTCGATCGCCTCGCTCGCTGCGACCTCCGCGCCCGCTTCTGCCGCGTCGGCCACTCCGGCCACCTCCTCGGCCGGCCCATTCATTGGCTTTGGGATCGTATGCGGGGCCTTCGCCGACCGATTCGGGCAGGGGGAGCTTCTCGACTTCGCGTTCGATGAATTTCTCTATGCGCTGGAATTTGGCCTGCTCCTCGACGCTTATGAAGGTCACGGCCGAGCCGGTTGCTGCGGCGCGGGCGGTGCGGCCTATGCGGTGGATGTAATCTTCGGGGTCGTGGGGCACGTCGTAGTTGACGATCATACCGATGTCCTCGATGTCTATGCCGCGTGCAACTATGTCGGTAGCGACCAGAATGTCGATCTTGCCGTTCTTGAAGTCGAGCATAACCTCCTCGCGCTGGGACTGTTCGAGGTCTGAGTGCATAGCTGCCACGTTGAATTTCATACGCTTGAGCAGATGTGCCAGCTCTTTGGTTTTCATCTTCGAGGAGGAGAAGATTATCGTCTTGGTGCCTGTGGGGCGGGCGAACATCTCGCGTACGATGCCGAGTTTTTGGCTCTCGTAGCATACGTATGCGCCCTGACTTATGGCGTCGTTGGGTTTGGATACGGCGATGCTGATTTCGGCCGGATCGTTCAGGATCGTCTTGGCCAGTTCGCGAATCTTGGGCGGCAGGGTAGCCGAGAACATTATCGTCTGTCGCTGTCGCGGCAGGTAGGATATGATCTTCATAATGTCGTCGCTGAATCCCATATCGAGCATTCTGTCGGCCTCGTCGAGAATAAGGCACTCGACGTGCGACAGGTCCACGCCGCTGTTTGTCAGGTGGGCGATCAGGCGCCCGGGGGTTGCTATGACCACATCGGCACCCATAAGCATACCGCGTTTTTGAATATCCCAGCCTTTGCCGTCGCCTCCGCCGTAGACAACAGTGGTCGATACGGAGAGGAAATATGAAAAGCCTTGGAACTGCTGGTCGATCTGCTGCGCAAGCTCTCGTGTAGGCACTATGATCAACGATTTGACCACATTGTCGGGATTGCCTTCGATCGACAGCCGGTTGAGCAGCGGCAACGTGTAGGCCGCAGTTTTGCCCGTACCGGTCTGTGCGCAGCCGATAATGTCGCGTCCGGTAAGTATTACGGGTATGGTTTGTTCCTGAACCGGAGTCATCTCCGTGAAGTTCATCGCATCGAGACCTTCGAGTATTTCCGGTTCGAGTTCAAGTTCATCGAATCTCATCTGTTTCTTTTTTGTCTTGTTGTTACATGTGGCTAAGAGCACCTCTCCGAGCTGCCGCATTATATAATATGCAGCATCTTTGGCTACTCTAATGCCTCGCCGATAAGGGTGGCAGAGGAGCAGGAGGTCACGCGCACGCGCACGTACTCGCCCACGCGGTGATCGCCGCGGTCGAATACGACGACCTTGTTCTGCGAGGTGCGGCCGAAAAGCTGGTCGTCGCTGCGCCGCGATACCCCCTCGACCAGAATCTCGAACTCGCGGCCGACATCGCGGCGGTTGCTGGCGAGCGACAGCTCGTTCTGCAGGGCGATAATCTCGTTCAGACGGGCGATCTTGGTCTGCTCGCTCACATCGTCGGGCATCGTGCGCTGGGCGCGGGTGCCCGGACGCTCGGAGTATTTGAACATAAAGGCCGAATCGTATCCCACTTCGCGCATCAGCGACAGCGTATAGGCGTGATCCTCCTCCGTTTCGGAGCTGAATCCGGCTATCAGGTCGGTGGTAATGGCGCAGTCGGGCATATAGCGGCGTATTGCGGCTATGCGGTCGAGATACCATTCGCGCGTATAGCGGCGGTTCATCAGCTGCAGCATCCTTGTGCTGCCCGACTGTGCGGGCAGGTGTATGTGGCGGCAGATGTTCGGCATCGAAGCCATAGTTTCAAGCAGCCGGTCGCTTATGTCCTTGGGGTGCGAGGTGGCGAAGCGCACCCGCAGCTGCGGGTCGATCTCGGCCACACGGCGCAGCAGATCGGGGAACCCGACATCCTCCCACTTGTAAGAATTGACATTCTGACCGAGCAGCGTCACCTCGCGGTAACCAGCCTCGAAGAGAGTCCGTGCCTCGTCCACTATGGTCTGCGGGTCACGGCTGCGCTCGATTCCGCGGGTGTATGGCACCACGCAGTAGGAGCAGTAGTTGTTGCAGCCGCGCATAATGGCGATGAATGCCGTGACGCCGTTCTTGTCCAACCGCACGGGTGCGATCTCGGCATAGGTCTCCTCGCGCGACAGTTCGACGTTGATGCCGAGTCCTCCCTGTTCGGCCGTGCGCACTAATTTGGGCAGGTCGCGATAGGCGTCTGGACCCGCGACGACATCCACGGCATCCTCGCCGCAGGTGAGCTTCTCGCGCAACCGCTCGGCCATACAGCCGATGACGCCCACGACGAGCGATGGCTTGGCGCGCCGGTAGCGTCGCAGTTCGCGCAGCCGTCCCCAAATGCGCTGCTCGGCATTGTCGCGTATCGAGCAGGTGTTGAGCAGTATTGCATCGGCCTCGGCAGGGTTTTCGGTGTACCGCCACCCTTCAGCCTGCATTATCGATGTTACGATCTCGCTGTCGCCGAAGTTCATCTGACAGCCGTAAGTTTCGATGTAGAGCTTCTTTCCGTCGCCCCCGAGAGGGCGCAAATTCAGTTTTTCCATTACTTGTTACTTGGTCGGGTCGTCCTCGGGGAAGGATTTGAACCCTTCGCCGTAGGTGTCGTAGGCGTCTACCACCACGAGAAATGCCCGCGGGTCGATTTCGCGGATGCGGTTCTGGACGCTTATGACTTCATTGCGGCTTACCACGAGGAATATCATCTCCTTGTCGGCACCCGTATACATACCGCGCGACTTGATATATGTCGCACCGCGCTCGATATCTTCGATGATCAACTTGCGCAGCTGCTCGGTATGTCCGCCGTCGGTGGTTATGAACAGCAGCTTGTCGTAGCTTGCGCCGTCGATCACGTAGTCGATAACGCGCGAGGAGATATATATTGTTATTAACGAATACAAAGGCAGTTTCCAGTCCTGCAGCACAATGATACCGAATATCACCACCATCGAATCGACTAACAGAATGCCGTTCGAGAACTTGATGCGGAAATATTTCTGCAGTATCATCGCCACGATGTCGGTTCCGCCGGTGGTCGCCTGATTGCGCACCACAAGTCCTACGCCTAATCCGATAAGCACCGCTCCGCAGATCGAGGCGAGCATAATGTCATTCGAAAGGTCTATCTTGCCGCCGAGCAGGGTCGAAGCGCTCTGCGCAGCGATGTCGGGATAGCTCAGATAGGTGAGCACGTTCATTATACCCGGCGTGGTGAGCGCAGCCACAATAGTCCGTGTGCCGAAGCCGCCGCCGAAAATAAGCACCGAAAGCAGCATCAGCGGCACATCGAGCATATATCCGAATGTGCCGACCTGAATCGACGGGAAAAGGTGATGCAATACGATTCCCGTACCGTAAACACCGCCCGGGACAATATTGTACGGATTGATGAAATATACGAAACCTGCGGCGAGGATCGTGCAGCCGAGGAATATCGAAATCCACGACTTCCACCAGTCGAATGTGCGTATCGCCTGATACAACGGTACTTTGTGCGCCATAACC
>CAYYUW010000143.1:0-5208 GCA_964474985.1 uncultured Alistipes sp.
AGTCCGGTTGCTGGATGAAAACGGCCGCACGGTATACAGCGGCACGTTCAGTTATGCGTCTGACCGCAGAAATATCTCGCGCCTCTCGCTTGCCGGAACGATGTATTACAGATTTTAGTTGAATTCAACTAATAATCGACAACCCCAGCCATGAACCTAATGGTTCATGGCTTTTCGTTGCATAATTATTGTTGAGAATTCTCACCAAACACTAAAGAGATGAGCCACTCCGTCTGTAGGCTCGAAGCGCTCCGCTGCCACAACGAGGGACGCCGATAAATTAAGGGGCACTTGGAATTTGGAAGTTCGGAAATTTTGCCAAAATTTAGCTTTGCCGAAAATGTTTCCGTTCGGCGAAAGAAAATTTATTTGCTTTTGTAGCCGAAGGTGATCTTTGCTTGCACAGCCAAGAAGAACCGCTATTTTTTCGCAATTGATTATGCAAGCAATTGTTGGCGCGGTTTTGATCCTGTATCTTTGTCTCGACAGTTCGCGGCCGCCCTCCGCCCCTTTAGGGCGGCCGCGCGGGTTGCCGCCGGCAACCCGATTTTGCTCTATACATTATGTTGCGGGTGGGGGCGTGGGCCTTGCAGGGCGGAGGCTTCGGCCCGCGCGGTTCTGAAGAACCGCAATTAGTCGCTGCAAATGTTCGGCGCTCAGCCGATAATCGGTCTGTTGAGAAATGTCACAGCAAGCCTGCTTCGTAGAGCAGGACTATCTGTTCGAGCATTTTGTCGTCGCCTTCGCGGTCGTATTCGGTCTTGAGGTTTGCTCCGAATATTTTCGCCACGCTCTGCCAGAATCCTGCTACGAATCCGCCGCGGAACTCCCGTACGATTTCGTAGGAGGAGTATTCCGTTTCGCGGTCGATCAGTTTCAGGAGGATTTTGCCTTGCGAGCGTGTCATTTTTTTCAGTACGGGGGTGTACTCCTCTTTGATTTGTTTTTCCATTTGCTTGGTGTAAGCGCGCTGGGCTTTGCGTGTTGGGAGTGTGAGGAGCACCTCTTCCATTTCGGCCATACGCCGGCGGGCATATTTGGCGATGGGGTATACCTTCTTGACGGCTATGACCATACGCTGGTACTTGCGCATATCGGCCGGCCGGCGGAATACGTATACGGGCAGTATCTCGATGTTCTGTACCGAGTCGCCGTGCTCTACTTCGACCCACGCCCGCGAGTAGCCGGCGGCGCGGCGCGACTGGCCGCAGGCTATGCCCGCAGCTGCAAGTGTCAAAATGAGTATGGCCAGCGCCTTTTTCATAAAAAAAGAGTTACCTTTGCAAAGGTATGGTTTTATTTATAAAATCGTACCGATAACCGTTGATTAATTGTCCGTATTTCGATTCCGACGGTGTCTTTTGCCGTGTTGCGTGTCGGAACGGCTTAGAATAGTGAACGATATGCTTGATTCAGGATTGAAGGCCGAGAGCAGTGCCGTTGTCACCGCCTCGATTTCCGCCGCCGAGATCGGCTCGGGCGACCTGCCCGTGCTGGCTACGCCGGCGATGATCGCACTTATGGAGAATGCCGCTATGCGGGCCGTGGCCGGCGAGCTGCCCGAAGGCTCGACTACCGTAGGCGCTATGATGAATACGACGCACGTACGGCCTACCGCCATAGGCGATACCGTCACCGCTTCGGCTACGCTTGTGTCGGTCGAGGGCCGCAAGCTGACTTTCCGCGTCGAGGCCCGCGACTCGGTCGGGACGGTAGGAGAGGGCAGCCATATCCGTTACGTGGTCGACCGCGCGAAGTTCCTGTCGAAACTCGGCCGCTGATCCGCAAACAGCAGCTGACAACCGGTTATGAGCGTGTGAGCAGGCGGACGATGTCGTTGCCGTTGGCGTATATGAACAGGAACAGTATGAACAGCATACCGAGCATCTGAGCATATTCGAGCACGCGATCGCTGGGTTTGCGCCGTGTGATGACTTCGCAGAGCAGGAACAGCACGTGTCCGCCGTCGAGAGCCGGTATGGGCAGTATGTTCATAACGGCAAGGATGATCGACAGCAGGGCGGTGGTGAGCCAAAAACGCTCCCAGCTCCACTCTGAGGGGAATACGCTGCCTATCGAGATGAATCCGCCGACCTCCTTGTACATTTGGCTGCGCGGTGAAAAGATCAACTTCAGCTGCTGCCAGTATTCGCTTATCTCGCTGCCGGTGCGGCGTATGCCGGCCGGAATAGCTTCGAGCAGCGTGTAGTGGCGCGTGTGCAGCGTGAAGGGATTGTGCACGGTGACGCCTACGGTACCTGCCTCGCTGAGCTGCACCGCTATTGGGAGCGTACTGTCGGCACGCTCCACGGTGAGCGTCGCGCGCTGACCCTTGTGCGTATCGAACAACTGTTTGTACTGGTCGTAGTATTCGGCCGGCGAGCCGTTGAACGCTACTAACCTGTCGCCCTCGCGAAGTCCTGCAGCCTGAGCCTCGGGTGTCACGGCCTTGTCGATTACGAACGGTACGCGCAGGGTCATAAAGTCGCGGTAGCGGTCGTTCTGGCGTATGTCGATAATGTCGGCGAGCGGTATGACTATCGTATGCTGGCGACCGTCGCGCTCGACGATCACCTCGCGGTCATCCTTGGCGATGAACAACTCGGCGAGTATGCGATCCATATCCTCGATACGCTCGCCGCCTATCGAAACGATGCGGTCGCCGTCCTCGAATCCGAGCCGCTTGCCGTCCTCGCTCCATACGTAGCCCCAGCGGGCATCTTCGGCGGGCATATAGTCCTCGCCCCAGTGCCAGCAGATGCCGCAGTATATTACTATAGCCAGCAGCACGTTCATCGTCACTCCGGCGACCATTACGATGAGCCGCTGCCACGCCGGCTTGGAGCGGAATTCGTCGGGCTTGGGCTGTGCGGCCATCTGTTCGGTGTCGAGGCTCTCGTCGATCATACCGGCGATCTTGACGTAACCGCCCAGCGGCACCCAGCCGACGCCGTATTCGGTGTCGCCGCGCCGGAACTTGAGCAGCGAGAAGTAGGGATTGAAGAATATGTAGAACTTCTCGACCCGAATGCCGAACAGCCGCGCGGCGATAAAGTGTCCCATTTCGTGGACTATCACCAGCAGCGACAGGCTCAGCAGAAACTGTACTATCTTGATTACTATTTCCATGGTCAGATATTTTTCATCCGTAAACATTCGGCTGCCAGCCTGCGCGCCTCGGCATCGGCCGCAGCGTAGTCGCCGAGTGTGGGCGCGGCGGTGAACTGGGCGCGGGCCAGAGCGTACTCTATCGCCTCGGCGATATGCGGAAAGCGTATGGCGCCCTTGAGGAATGCGGCTACGGCCACCTCATTGGCTCCGTTCATTGTGCAGGCCGCCGTGCCGCCGCGGCGAAGACAGTCGTAGGCTATGTCTAACGCGGGATACTTCTTGCGGTCAGGTTCGCGGAAGGTGAGTGTCGGATTTTTCAGGAAATCGAAATGCTCCTCGGGGCGCGGGTTGCGGCGGGGGAATGTCAGCGCATAGCTTATCGGCAGCCGCATATCGGGCGTGCCGATCTGCGCCTTTATGGCTCCGTCCTCGAACTCGACCATCGAGTGTATGATCGACTGCGGATGCACGAGAACGTCGATGCGCTCGGGCGGGGTGTCGAACAGCCAGCGGGCTTCGATTACCTCGAACCCCTTGTTGACCATCGTCGCGCAGTCCACAGTGATCTTGGCGCCCATCGTCCAGTTGGGGTGGTGCAAAGCCTGCTCGGCCGTGACATACTCCAGCTGCTCGGCAGGCGTATCGCGGAAAGCACCGCCGCTGGCCGTGAGGATAAGACGCCGCACGGGAGACTGCTCGCCCGCCAAGCATTGGAAAATAGCCGAATGCTCGGAGTCGACCGGCAGTATCGGCGCGCGGTGCTCGGCGGCTATACGCATCACAAGCTCGCCGCCCACAACGAGCGACTCCTTGTTGGCCAAAGCCACCTTCTTGCCCGCTTCGACGGCGCTCACCGTGGGGTGCAGTCCGGCGTAGCCCACCAGTGCATTCACCACCACGTCCACCGTCGAGAAGCGTACGGCGTCGGCTATGGCCTGCTCGCCGGCGTAGACCTTTATGTCGGTCGAGCGGAGGGCGTCGCGCAGCTGGGGGTAGAGGGTTTCATCGGCTATCACCGCGCAATCGGCATCGAACTCTATGGCCTGCGAGGCCAGCAGCTGCCAGTTGCGGTGTGCGGTGAGTACCGTTATTTCGAACATTTCGGGGTTCCTGCGTACGACGTCGAGCGTCTGCACTCCGATCGAACCGGTGGAACCCAACAGTGCTATGCGTTGTTTCATTGCTTGTTTCAGAATACGATATAACTTTCCGGATCCACCGGCTTGCCGTCGCTCCAGATCTCGAACTGCAGCTGCCTCGGGGTGTTGCCTTCGGTTGCAGCATCGGCATTGTAGCCGATGATCTGCCCCGCCTTGAGCTTCTGCCCGCTCTCGACAAGCGACTGAGTAAGATTGCGGTAGATGGATATAATGTTGTCGGGATGTTGTATCTCGACCAAATAGCCGTCATCGGGCGACCATACCGACAGTATCACCGTGCCCTGCTCTATGGCCACCACCTGAGTGTTGGTGGTCGAGGCTATGCTTACCCCCAAATGACCCTGTTTGGGGTTGAACTTGGTCGCTATGACGCCTCCGGCAAGCGGTGAAACCAATTCCATGGATTCGCGCACGCTGCGACGGCTGGAGGCCTGTCCGGCAATGGAATACTCTCCGTCGCCTTCGATCTGCGCCCGCAGCACCGAATCCTCGGCCGACGGCATTACCAGCGTCTTGTCGCCCGTGGTCCTGTTCTGCTCGGTCACGGTGCGCATCACCGGCGTCCGGCCGTCCATAATCAGTGCGATGTTGTCGCTGTACACCTTCATCTGGTTGAGGCGGCGCTCGATCGAATCGAGCCGCACGATGTTCTCGAGCAGCATCGTGCGCGACTTGTTGCCCTGATACCCGGGCAGAAACTCCAGCAGCGGCGTGTAGGCCACCGACGAGAGTATCACGATGAACAGCACCAGCGCAAGCGCCACGAAACCGGCCGCAAGACTCAGCGGCGATATGTACATATACCATAATTCGCGGTTGTCGCGCTCGTCGCGCAGCGAAAGCCTGTGCTTGTGCCACAAACCGCGGATCCTGTCGGCTATTTTGAATTTCATCGCAGTTAAAGTTTTAACGACGTACAAAGATACGAATAAGCGAG
>CAYYUW010000144.1:0-11974 GCA_964474985.1 uncultured Alistipes sp.
AAAAAAACGAGGATTCGGAGGGGGATCGATTAAAGCTCTTTGCTCTAATCTTAGCGGCCTTCTATGCTTCTCAGCATCACAGCCGCACCCTGCCGATGTCCTCTACCAACCTAAAACTACTAACCTAAATGAACCTTAAAACTTCGATGCAAAGATAAGGGCTTTTTCGGTACCGTGCAAATATTTCTTAAAAAAATTTCATAATTTTTTGAATTTTTTTATCATATAGCTGAGAAATCGGCCTTTAACGCCCCTCCGGCGCGGATTGCTCGGGTGGAGCAGGCTGCCGCTGACGGCCTGAAATTCGCCCCGTGGGGGACTTTTCCGTATGAAAAAGGCCGGTCGAGATGTCGGCCGGCCGTGGTTGGCGGAGGGGCGCCGGTGCCGTTACTGCTCCTTGGGATAGTCGACGTTATAGTGGCAGCCGACGGACTCCTTGCGTTCGCGGCCCTGCTTGATGACAAGGTAGGCCACGGCGATCATATTGCGCAGCTCGCACAGTTCGCGGTTGGGCGTGGTCTTGTTGTAAAGCTCCTCGGTCTCGTGCCACAGGATCTCCAAACGGCGCATGGCGCGTTTGAGGTAGAGGTTCGAGCGGACGATGCCGACGTAGTTGGACATTATCTGCTGCATCTCGCGCTTGCTCTGGATGATGAGCAGCATCTCCTCGGTGTTGGACGTGCCCTCGAAGTTCCAGTCGGGAATGCCCTCCTGTATGTCGGTCGAGTCGAACAGACCGGCGGTGTGGCGGGCTGCTTGGTCGGCATATACCAACGCTTCGATCAGCGAGTTGGAAGCCAGTCGGTTAGCGCCGTGCAGGCCCGTGCAGGAGGTCTCGCCCAAAGCATACAGCCGCTTTATGGAGGTTTGGCCGAAGGTGTCGACGCGGACGCCGCCGCAGCAGTAGTGGGCCGCGGGCGTTACGGGGATGTAGTCGCGGGTGATGTCGATGCCGAGTGTCAGGCACTTCTCGTAGATATTGGGGAAGTGGCTGCGGATCGAGTCGGCGTCCTTGTGCGTGACGTCGAGATAGACGAACTCCTCGCCGCGGATCTTCATCTCGCGGTCTATGGCGCGTGCGACGACATCGCGCGGGGCGAGCGAGCGCATCGGGTGGTACTTGTCCATAAATTCCTCGCCGTTTTGCAGGCGCAGAATGGCGCCGAAGCCGCGCATCGCCTCGGTAATGAGGAACGAGGGCTTCTCGCTGGGGTTGTAGAGCGAGGTGGGATGGAACTGTATGAACTCCATATTGGCCGTGACGGCCTTGGCGCGGTGGCACATAGCGATGCCGTCGCCGGTGGCCACTATGGGGTTGGTGGTGGTGCTGTAGATGTTGCCGCAGCCGCCCGTAGCCACTATGGTGAAGCGCGAGAGCATCGTCTCGATGCGGCCGGAATCCATATCCAGCACGTATGCGCCGAAGCAGGCCAGCCCGCGCGTGTGGCGCGTGACGAACTCGCCGAGGTGGTGCTGCGTGAGCAGATCGATGGCGAAGTGGTGCTGCAGCACTTCGATATTGGGGTGGGTCTTGACCCGTTCGATCAGGGCGCGTTCGATCTCGGCGCCGGTCAGATCCTTGTGGTGGAGTATGCGGTGCTCGGAGTGGCCGCCTTCGCGGTTCAGCTCGAAGCGGCCGTCGGGCGTGCGGTCGAAGCGGGTGCCCCACGATATGAGGTCGGCGATAAGTTCGGGCGCACGACGCACGACAAGCTCCACGGCCTGCCGGTCACATATTCCTGCACCGCAGACCAGCGTATCCTGTATGTGTTTCTCGAATGTGTCGGGTTCGTATGTGACAGAACATATTCCGCCCTGTGCATAGTTGGTGTTGCACTCGTCGATCTCGCCTTTGGTGACGATGGTGACGTGTCCCTTTTCTGCGGCCTTCAGGGCGAAGCACAATCCGGCTGCGCCGCTGCCGATTACCAGAAAATCAGTCTTCATAAAGTTTTCGAGGTTTAGCCTCGCAAATATACGTAAAATTATCGCACGGCGGTCACTCTCGGCTGTCTATTTTGTCGGAAAGGGTCTGCCGTTCTTGTATTGTATCGTGCGGTGCTACTGCTTCGAGGTGCAGCGGTCGACCAAATAGACTATCGACGAATAGGGCACGCCCGAATTGGTCGTAAGGCCCACTTCGCAGGTACGCGAGTTGGAGTATCCCGCCTTGATGCCGTTGCGCTCGATCTGCGGACGCAGCTTGCGCAGGGCGTAAGCATTCACTTCGGGGTGGGTGAAACCGCGGTCGCCGGCGAAGCCGCAGCAGCCTATCTCGTCGGGAACCGTAACGCGCGCAGAGCACATCTGCGCCAGCCGCAGCAGGTAATCAGTCTTGCCCATCTTGCGCATCGAGCAGGTGTAGTGAATGGCCACAGGCTCGTCCACCGGTTCGAAATGGAGCCTGTCGAGGCAGCATTCGATGATAAATTCCGCCGGCTCGTATAGCTTCAATCCCTTGATTACCGCCTTCATACGGTACAGGCAGGGGCTTTGGTCGCAGACTATCGGGTAGCGGCCGTTTTCCGAGGCCTTGCGCAGTGCGGCTTCCAACTCGGCCGATTTCTCGTCGGCCTGCTTGACGAAGCCTTTGCTTTCCCATATCGTGCCGCAGCAGAGGCTGCCCATATTCTCGGGGTAGATCACTTCGTAGCCTGCGCGGCGCATCACCCGCTCCATAACGCTGTGCAGCGGCTCCTTGGTGGTGTCGGTGGCGGCGGTGCCCATAACCTGATTGATGCAGCTCGGGAAGTAGACCACGCGGCGCTCATTGGCCGGATCTATGGCACCCTGCCGCGGGGCGTCGATACCGCGGGGCATAGCGCGCGTCCAAAGCGGCAGGCGGTTGCCGCTGGCGGTGCGGACGCCGCGTGCCATAGTGCCGAACAGACGGCTGCCGAACAGCACGCGCAGACCGTTCAGGCCCTTCAGCCCGATGCGCATAGCGCCGGTGACGGTCGAGAAGCTGTCGGCGGTCCACTGCGCCAGCCGGCGCTGCGAATCGGTGGCCTGAGCCTCGCGCAGGTCATACGTCAGGTTGCCGGTGTTGATGCTTACCGGACAGGACATTGCACACAGGCCGTCCATGGCGCAGCTCTGCTCGCCGTAGTAGCGGTACTCCTTGAGGTATGCCGCCAACAGCTCGGGATTTTCGCCCGAGGTGCGCAGACGGGTTATCTCGCGCTGCGAGGCGATGCGCTGGCGTGCCGAGAGCGTGAAGCCGCAGGTGAGGCAGTTGACCTCGCAGAAGCCGCATTCGATGCAGCGGTCGACATTGGTGTTGGTGAGGGGCATAACCTTAAGGTTCTTAAGGTTGCACTTGGGGTCGTCGTTGAAGATCACGCCGCGGTTGAGGATCTGCTCCGGATCGAACAGATGCTTCACCTCGCACATAACCTCGTAAAGCTCGTCGCCCCACTCGTAGCGGACGTAGGGGGCGATGTTGCGGCCGGTGCCGTGCTCGCCCTTGAGCGAGCCGTCGTATTTCTCGACCACCAGCCGCGCGATGTCGTGCAGGAAGCAGTCGAAGTGGTTCACGCGGGCGGGGTTCGAAAAGTCCTCGTTGATAATGAAGTGATAGTTGCCCTCGATCGAGTGGCCGTAGATGACGCCGTCCTCGTAGCCGTATTCGGCGATCTTGCGCTGCAGGTCAACCGTAGCGTCGGGCAGCTTGTCCATCGGGAACACTACATCCTCGATAAGGCACGAGGTGCCGGCCTGACGCATCGCGCCCACCGAGGGGAACACACCCGAACGGATGCGCCAGTATTTCGAGTACTCCTCGGGCTTGTCCGTGAAGACGATCGGAGCGGCCAACTGCGAGGGGTCGATAAGCGAAACGATGCGGTCGATATTCTCCTTCAGTGTTTCGGGGGTGCGGGCCGTGGTCTCGACCAACAGCGCCGTGCCGTCGGCGGGCAGCTCGCGGATGAAGGCGGGGATGCCGTCCATATCCTCGATCGAGCGCAGTGCCAGACGGTCCAGCAGCTCGACGCTGCCTGCCGGCGAGGTCTTGAGCCGCTGTACGGCTTCGCAGGCCGTGCGGATCGAGTTGAAGTAGAGCATCGCGCTGGCCTTGCAGGGCATAGCCTCCAATGTCGACAGCCGGATCAGGTCCAAGAAGGCGAGCGTGCCCTCGCTGCCGACCATAAGATGAGTGATGATCTGGAACGGGTCGCTGTAATCGACGAGCGAGTTAAGTCCCAGACCCGTGGTGTTTTTGATACTGTATTTCTTGCGGATGCGGCCGGCCAGCGCGGGGTTGTCGGCCACGCGGCGGCGGACAGCCTCCAGACGCTCCAAAAATTCGGGATGCGTACGGCGGAACTCCTCGCGGCTGCGCTCGTCGCCGGTGTCGAGCAGTGTGCCGTCGGCCAGCACGATGCGCACCGACTCGATAGTCTTGTAGCTGTTCTCCTCGGTGCCGTTCATACCGCTGGCATTGTTGGCCACGATGCCGCCGATCATCGCCGAGCGCACCGAGGCCGGATCGGGACCCAACTTGCGGCCGTAGGGGCGCAGCAGCTCGTTGATGCGTGCGCCGATGATGCCGGGCTGCACTTCGATGGTGCGGCCCTCGTCGCCGATGCGGATTCCCTCCCAGTCCTTGCCGGTGAGAACCAGCACCGAATCGGTGGCCGACTGGCCGGAAAGGGCCGTGCCGGCGGCGCGGAATGTCACGGGGATGCCGCAGCGGCGCGCAGCGGCCAAAATGGTTTGCACCTCGGCGGTGGATACCGCACGCACGATGATTTTCGGCAGCAGACGGTAGAAGCTGGCGTCGGTGCCGTAGGCGAACAGCCGCAGCGGATCGGTTATAATGCGTTTGCGGTCGATCGACCGCTTCAGCTCGTCGTAAAACGACTGGTATTTGGTATCTAACATAGGGTTATAGGTTGTTGTCGGGCGTAGTGGGCAGCGTGTCGGCCGTGATTGTCGAGTCGGACAGTTCGGCCGGCGCGGCGGCTGCAGTCATCTCGGCGGGTTCGATCTTTTCGGCTGGTTCGGGCAGCAGGCTGCGGTAGCGGTCGCGATGCAGGAATGTAATTGCTATCAGGGCGATAATGGCTGCCGAGGCCAAAATGCCCAGAATCTTAGTTGCCATCGTGTTCGGGTTTATTCAGTTCGTCGATTGCGGCGAGTATCACATTGTCGATAGTATATATATTGGAGTAGAAGCCGGCATCCTCGAGCGAGGTGTTGCGGCCTATGTAGGCCCGCAGCTGCGCCTCGATCAACTTGCGCGAGCGTCGTATCTCGGATTGTACGGGTGCCACGCCCTGCCGTGCGGCGTAGGCGACGAAATCGTCGACCATGCGGCGGTCGGAGTCGAGCAGCTCGTTCAACTCCGCGATGCTGCTGACGGCATTCAGGGCGTCGCGGTGGCGGTCGCTGTATTCGATCGTGTAGCGGTAGAGGATGTTGCGGCCGCTGACCTCGATGTAGTAGCGTGTCACGTCGGTCGTATCCATCGGGATGAAGCGGTCGGGCATAATGCCTCCGCCGCCGTAGACCGTGCGGCCGGCCGGCGTGGTGTAGCGCAGCGAGTCGTCGAAGCGTATGCTGTCGGCCGAGAAGAACTCATTGTGCATATACCGGTCGTAGAGGTCGCGGCCGTAGCCCTCGTCGTCACCGGTCGTGTAGGGCTTCTGTATCGACCGCCCCGTAGGGGTGTAGTAGCGGGCCACGGTAAGCCGCAGCGCCGAGCCGTCGTCGAACGGTATCTGCTGCTGGACCAGCCCCTTGCCGAACGAGCGGCGGCCGATGATGATGCCGCGGTCGTTGTCCTGCAGCGCTCCGGCCAGAATCTCGCTCGACGAGGCGCTCTCCTCGTCGATAAGCACCGCCAGCGCGATGTCCGTGGCCGTGCCGGTGCCGGTGGTGAACTGCTCGGTGCGGCTGCGGTTGCGGTCCTCGGTATAGACGATCATCCGCTCGGCCGGCAGGAACTCGTTGGCTATCAATATAGCCTGATCCAAGAAGCCTCCAGTGTTGCCGCGCAGATCGAAGATCAGCTTGCGCATACCCTCGCCGCGCAGCATTACCAGCGAGCGCAACACTTCGGCATAGGAGTTTTTGGCGAATGCCGACAGCCGCATATACGCTATGTCGCCAGTGAGCATAAAGGCCGCATCGAGGCTCTTGAGCGGTATAGCGTCGCGCACGACGGTGACCTCCACGAGGTCGTCGATGTTCTTGCGCTCGAGCGACAGGCGCACCTCGCTGCCGCGCGCGCCGCGAAGCATCTTCACGATATCGTTCTGAGGTATCTTGCGGCCGGCCACGATCGAGTCATTGATGCGCACGATGCGGTCGCCGTTCTGCACGCCGGCCTTTTCGCTCGGGCCGCCGCTGACGACATTGAGCACGATGACCGTATCGGTGGCCATATTGAACACCACGCCGATGCCGTCGAACTCGCCTTCGAGCGGCTCGTTCACGGCATCCATATCCGCCGCCGGAATATACACCGAGTGCGGGTCGAGACGGCCGACGATCAAGGGGATGATCTCCTCGGCCAAGGTGTCCATATTGATCGAGTCGACATACTCGTTCTCGATAAGCGACAGCGTTCGGTTGAGCTTGGTGTATGGCGGCCGCAGGTGCGATACTATCCGCCGTATCTGCGTCTCGGTCGTGCTGCGCCCCATCGAGCGGCCTACTATCAGTCCGGCGACGACACCCAGCGCCAGCAGCAGCGGGAAAAGGATCTTGTATCGCGAATTTCGGTACATCGCTACTTATTCTTGAATGTATAGCTCAAACCTACGCTCAGAAGCGTCTGCGTCTGTACGTCGAGATTCTGCGCGCGGTTGTAGTAGAGCTGGAAATTGAACTCCGTGGTTATGTACTTCGAAGCCTTGAGCACAATGCTGTTCTCCCAGCGCACCGTGGGGTGGATCGGCAGAACCGGCTTGTCGGCTATCACCTTGCCGTCGGCGACCCACTTCGCGTATGCCTCCTTGTACTTGCCGTAGTCGGCGATCTTGTTCTTGGCGGACATATTGGTCAGCCAGCCGGAGAAGGAGTACAGCGTGGTGCGGTAACGGAACCACTCGTTTTTGCCCCACTTGCGGTCGAAATCGATCTGAATCGACGAACCGCCCTCCCACTTGGAAGTGTGCGCCGGATTCTCGATGCCGTACAGGAAACCGTTCTCACGCACCAACTTGTTTTCCACGAAGGTGGCGTTCAGGGCCAAGGGCGACAGGTTGATCTTCACCGGAAAGTTCTTCTTGGGGCAGTTGTACGTGAAACCGATCGAGACATCGAAGTAGGCCGGTGTCATAAAACTGCTCTTGCGGTTCTCGCGCTCCTGTTCGGTGCGCGACTTGTAGCCGTTGGCTATCTGGCTTCGGAACTTGATTATGGAACCGAAGTCCCAGTTCTTCGAGATCTTGTAGGCCGGCGCCGTCGAGAACAGAAATTCATCCTGATTCTTGAACCAAATGCCGTTGCGGTCGACTGTGCCGTCGTCGAGCGTGGTCTCGACCTTCATACGGTTATAGCCGAACTTGACATCTGCAGAGTTGTCGATCGTGAACTTGCCCTTGGTGAACTTGTGCTTCAGCAGAAACCTCGCCGTGGCCGCGATCGAATTGTCGCCGCCCGCATTGGCAACCCACGCATCGTTGAACGAGGTCAGAGTGCCCTGCAGCGAAAGACCTATCTCCAACGTGTTGCGCTCCTTGCGAATGGCCGCACGTTCGGCACGATATCGCGCCTCATTGAAAAATTCCGCATTCACCTCCGAATGTTTAACCGTGTCCTTGTGATTCACCACCTCTTTGGACGAGGGTCGTGACTTGCGCTCGTCTATCGAAAATTGTGCCGATGCGCTATCGGCGAGCATAATGGCCGCTACCGCCGATAAAGTGTATAATAGCTTTTTCATCCCTAAAGCAAATATAAATCGTACAAAGATAGTAATAAGCGAGGGCAAATGCAAGTTTACTTGCTGGTTTGCCGAGCGGCGGGTGCGGTTACGACAGGAACAGCAGGATCACCTGCACGAGAATCACCTTGAGGAACATAGCCAGCGGGTAGACTGTGGCGTAGGCGACGGAGGCTTTGTCGCCTTCGATAGTGTCGTTGGCGTAGCCGAGTGCCATCGGGTTGGCCATGCTGCCGCAGAGCATACCGCAGGTCGAGCCGAAGTCGACGCGGAGGGCGCGCAGCGAGAACAATCCGACGGCCAGCACGGGCAGCAGCGTTATGGCGAAGCCGACGGCGATCCACAGGAGTCCTTCGGGGCGCATTACGGTTTCGAAGAAGTGGGAGCCGGCGTCGAGTCCGAGGCAGGCCAAATAGAGCGACAGGCCGAGTCCGCGCAGCATCAGGTTGGCGCTGCGGGTGGTGTATGTCACCAAGTGGAATCGCGGGCCGAACGTACCGACGAGTATGCCGATAATTATCGGGCCGCCGGCCAGTCCGAGCTTCACGGGCGAGCTTATGCCGGGCATCGTGAGGGGCACGGCACCGAGCGCCAAGCCCAGTATGAGACCGATGAATATCGAGGTGAGGTTGGGTTCGCTCAGCTCTTTGGAGGCATTGCCGAGCACTTTGGCCACGCGTTCTATGGCAGGCGATTCGCCCACCACCATTACGCGGTCGCCCATCTGCAGTATGAGGTCGGGCGTAGCCAGCAGGGGCACGCCGCTGCGGTATATGCGGCTTATGTTGATGCCGTAGCTGTTGCGCAGACGCAGCGAGCCGAGCCGTTTGCCGTTGATCTCGGGACGGGTTATGACGATGCTGCGCGAAAGCAGCTGGCGGTCGATCGAGTTCCAGTCCACATCGCTGCGGTTCCAGTCGGTCTTTTCCCGTTCGCCGAACAGCACGGCCAGCGTCTCGGCATCGCGTTCGGCGGTGATTACCAACAGCCTGTCGCCCTCGGCCACCGTGGTGGCGCTTTCGGGTATGGAGACCTTGCCGCCGCGCCAGATGCGCGATATGACGAACTGCACGTGGCTCAGCTCGGCGAGTTTCTGAATCGACAAACCCGCCACGGCGCGGTTGCGCACCACGTATGCTGCGATATAGGTGTTGTTGACGTGTTCGGCATCGGGCGCCGCGAAGTCGGAGGGACGCACGAAGAACTTGCGTATGACGATTATGGCCAGTATCACGCCCAGTACGCCTAACGGATATGTCACCGCACAGCTCAGTGCCGCGCCGCTGTCGGGTATTCCCAACTGGCTGAGGGTCTGCTGCGCTGCGCCGAGTGCCGGCGTGTTGGTGGTGGCGCCGCACAATATGCCCATCATATCGGGCAGCGGAATCGGGGTGGCATAGCACAGCCCGACGGCCATTGCCGTGCCGAGCAGCGTCACGCCCAATCCGAGCAGGTTCATCCTGAGTCCGCCGCTGCGGAAGGCGCTGAAGAATCCCGGGCCGACCTGCAGTCCGAGTTCATAGACGAAGATCACGAGTCCGAAGTTCTGGGCGAAGGCGAGCATGCGTTCGTCGACGTGCAAGCCGATATGGCCGGCCAGAATGCCGGTGAAGAAGACGAATGCTATGCCGAGCGACAGACCGCGCACCTTGATCTTGCCCAAAAGCGATCCAACGGCGCAGATGGTGGAGATCACGACGACGGCCTGAAGCGGCGAGGGGTCGATGAAGAGGGTGTCGAACCAGTTCATCGGCGGGCGAAGTCCATTTCATCGAAGAGGTACGAGGCCCCGCCGATGCGGTCGATTACGAAAAGCACGTAGCGGATATCCACGGCGATGTTGCGGCATATTTCGGGGTCGAACTCGATATCGCTCATCGTCGAGAGCCACGTGCGGTCGAAGTTGATGCCCACCAGTTCGCCGCGGCCGTTGATCACGGGCGAGCCGGAGTTGCCGCCGGTGGTGTGGTTCGAGGCGATGAACGCCACCGGAACCGTGTACCGGCCGTCGAGCACCACGCCCCAGCGGCCGTAGTCCTTGGCGGCGTAGATGTCGCGCAGACGCTGCGGTATGTCGTAGTCGTAGATTTCGGGGTCATCCTTCTCGATTATGCCGTCCAAGGTGGTGTAGTGCTTGTGGTGCACGGCATCGGCAGCATCGTATCCGCCCACGCGGCCGTAGGCCACGCGCAGGGTCAGGTTGGCATCGGGAAAGAATGCCCGCTGACTGTCGTATTCCATGAGTGCACGCATATAGGGACGGTACCAGCGTGCTATCTGCGGCGCATCGCTCAGGTTGCGGTAACGGCGGGCCGAGAAGTGGCCGCACCCGCGCAGCGCCTTGACCAACTGCTGCACAGGCTCAGCCTCGAGCGTTTGGGCCAATGTTGCCGAGTCGGCAGCCGCTGCGGCGAACCCTTCGGCCGTGAGCAGGCGGCTCCCGTCGAACAGACGGTCGACATAGCCGTCGACGCCCTCTGTACTGATACGTTCCGACAGATATTCGGGTATGTACTGCGAGGGTATATCCTTGATAAATTCAGCCAAAAGCCGCTTGGCCACCTCGCGGTCGATCGCCGGCACATAGTTCTTGTAGAACGAGGCTATATCGGGATCGCCGGCCTTGGGATGGCGCGTCTCTAACTTGCGCAGCAGCTGCACCAGTTCGATCGCACCGATCGACTCGGCGTAGTATTCGCTGCGCCAGTAGGCATCGGCCAAGGCGCCGTAAGCCGCGTGCATCGAGTCGAGCAGCGAGGCGTACTCGGGCCGTGAAGCTGCCCAGCGGGCAAAGCCCTCCTCGTAGGCACGTTTCTTGTTCACTGTGCCCAAACGCTTGAGACCCAACACTTCGCCCTGCCACTTTTTCCAAGCGTTGGCGATGTTGGCGTGTTTCGAGGCATATTGAATGCGCACCTGAGGGTCGGACTCCTGCGCCCGCGAGATGATCTCCAACCGCAGCGTGCGCAGCTTGATCTTCGAGGGGTCGGACAGCCGCTCGACGAAGTCGGCCGCATCGGAGATGACGTAGCGCTGCGTATTGCCCGGGAAACCGTATATCATCGTGAAGTCGCCCTCGTCGACGCCTGCCGTCGAGATGCGGAAGTGGCGGCGCGGGCGGTAGGGCACGTTTTCGGGCGAATAGTCTGCCGGACGGTTGTCCTTGCCGGCATAGACGCGGAACAGCGAGAAGTCGCCCGTATGGCGCGGCCACATCCAGTTGTCGGTGTCGCCGCCGAAGTTGCCGATCGACGAGGGAGGCGCCCCGACCAACCGCACGTCGGTGTAGACCTCGTTGACGAAGGCGAAATACTGGTTCCGTTCGAAAAAGTCCTTGACGACGACCTCCATCCCCGGGTGCTCCTTTTGCAGCTTTTCAGTTAATCTGTCGATATTGGCGCGGGTGATTTCGGTGTATTCCTGTTCATTAGCCGTCGAGGGAACATTGCCGAGGATGTCGGCGGTAACGTCGGCGATCTTGCGCACGAAACGCACCTTGAGCCCCGGCACGGGCAGCTCCTCGGTCTGCGACATCGCCCAAAATCCGTTTTTGAGATAGTCATGCTCGACGGACGACAGCTGCTGGATCGATCCGTATCCGCAATGGTGGTTGGTGAAGAGCAGCCCCTCGGGCGAGACGATTTCGCCCGTGCATCCGCCGCCGAAGATGACGACGGCATCCTTGAGCGACGAATGGTCGAGGCTGTAAATCTCGTCGGCGGAGAGTTTGCAGCCGTGCGCCTTCATCTGTTTGATGTTCATTTTCTGGAGATAGGGCAGCAGCCACATCCCCTCGTCGGCCCGTGCGGTGCAGAGCGTGCCCGCAACGGCTAATAACAGCAGGATTTTTTTCATTTTTTATACTTCGATGACTGATTTTTCTACAAAAGCCGGTTTTACAGATCGCTCCCTTTGTATTGCGTCGGCGACAGGCCGGTAACCCGTTTGAAGTAGCTCCCGAAAAACGACTGATTCGGAAAATCGAGCGCGTAGGCGATCTCCTGAATGCTCATGTGCGAATGTTTCAGCAGCGTTTTCGCTTCGAGAATCACGTAACGGTCGATCCACTCCGACACCGAC
>CAYYUW010000145.1:0-10924 GCA_964474985.1 uncultured Alistipes sp.
TCGTAGCGTATGCCGCTGCCGATGAATGCCTTTTTGATACCCTTTACGGCGCGTATCTTGGCATAGAGATCGAGCAGCGGGCGATGATCGTTGTTGAGATTGGGGCATTTGCGGGGATGCAGACACGACGGGCGGCGGCAGCGGCGGCATAGATCGCGGTCGCGTCCGCCCATACCGTACATATTGGCCGACGGTGCGCCTATGTCCGAAATATAGCCGCGGAAATCGGGCATCTGCGTTATGCGCCGCACCTCTTCGAGTATGGACCGCTCGCTGCGCGAGTTGATGAACTTGCCCTGATGCGCCGAGATGGTGCAGAAGCTGCAGCCGCCGAAGCAGCCGCGATGTATGTTCACCGAGTGCTTGATCATCTCCCATGCCGGAATATCTCCGCGGCCGCGATAGCGGGGGTGCGGGGCACGCATATATGGCAGGTCGAAACTGTGGTCCAACTCGGCCTGCGTCAGCGTGGTATGGGGCGGATTGACCACCACGTAACTGTCGCCGGCAGCTTCGACCAAAGTCTGCGTCTGCTCCATAAGGTTGCTGAGTGTCTCGATGCGGACGAAGTTCTCGCCGAAAGCCTCCTTGCTGCGGCAGCACTCCTCGTAGGAGTGCAAGCGAATGGTGTGCTCCCCGTCCAAACGCGACACATAGCGTTCATCGGCTATGAAGGCCACCTGTTTCAGGCGCCGGAGCAGCTTGGCGTTGTAGCCGTTGCGCATTGCGGCGGCCACCTCCTCGATCACCTTCTCGCCCATACCGTACATAAGCAGGTCGGCGCCGCTGTCGACAAGTATCGAGGGCATCAGCCTGTCGTCCCAGTAGTCGTAATGCGTCAGCCGGCGCAGCGAAGCCTCTATGCCTCCTATTACCACCGGGACGTGCGGATAGATACGTTTGAGTATGCGGGTGTAGACGGTCACCGCGCGGTCGGGGCGGAATCCGGACTTGCCGCCGGCAGTATAGGCGTCATTGCTGCGCAGCCGCTTGTTAGCCGTGTAGTGGTTCACCATAGAGTCCATGGCTCCCGCCGAGACGCCGAAAAACAGACGCGGCGCACCTAACTTGCGGAAGTCGCGCAGGTCGTCCCGCCAGTTGGGCTGCGGCACGATCGCCACCCGATAGCCGGCATCCTCGAGCAGACGGCCTATCACGGCCGCACCGAACGAAGGGTGGTCGATATAGGCATCGCCGGTAAAGAGGATCACGTCGATGTAATCCCAGCCCAAGGCTTCGACCTCCTTGACCGTAGTGGGTAAAAACGGCATAGGCATCTACTGCTTTAAGAGTATCGAGGAATCGCCGTAGCTGAGAAAGCGGAAACCGTTGCTCAGGGCGTAATCGTATATTCTGCGCCACTCCTCGCCCACAAGCGCCGCGACGAGCAGCAGCAGCGTCGAACGCGGCTGGTGGAAATTGGTCACCATACCGTCTACTATGCGGAAACGGTAGCCGCACGGCGTTATCATAATGCGGGTGGAGGTCTTGATACGGTCCTCGCCGTTTTGCTCCAACCACCCGATAAGGGCGTCGAGAGCCGCTCTGCCGTCGAATCCGGCGGGAATATCGTACAGCTCCCACTGTCCTATCGGGCGTTCTGCCTCGGGCGAGCCGCCCGAGGCAATGCGGTAGCCCAGCGCCGTCAGAGATTCGAGCGTACGCACCGACGTGGTGCCGACGGCAATCAGGTGTCCCAGCCGCTCGCGCAGCCGGCGCAGTGTCGACAGCCGCACCTCGAAATGCTCGGTGTGCATCGGGTGGTCGGCGGCGTTGTGCTCCTTGACGGGCAGGAATGTACCCGCACCGACATGCAGCGTCACCTCCTCGAACTCGACACCGCCGGCTTTCAGGTCGTCGATCAGCTCCTGCGTGAAGTGCAGCCCCGCCGTAGGAGCCGCCACAGAGCCCTCGAAACGCGAATAGACTGTCTGGTAGCGGGTGTTGTCGATCTCCTCGCTGTCGCGGTTCAGATAGGGAGGAATGGGTATGCGACCCAAATGTTCGAGCAGCTGGCCGAAGGCGAGAGGAGCGTCCCAGCGGAATCGCACGATACTCTCCCGACCGCTGTTCTCGACCCGCTCGGCAGTAAGACGCGAAGGCCGCCCCCCGAAATCGAAGTCGATATGCAGCTCGCCCTCCTTCCACTTCTTGGAGTTGCCTACGATGCAGCTCCACTCCGAGCAGCCGCGCACGGCGAAGGCCCGTTCGTAGTCGGCCGGAGCGTGCGGCTCGAGGCAGAAGATCTCGATGCGGGCACCAGAAGGCTTGTGCATTACGATGCGCGCGCGAATGACTTTGGTATTGTTGAATACGAGCATCGCACCCTCGGGCAGCACGCTGCCTATCTCAGCAAAGGTGCGGTGCGAAATCTCGCCGCCGCGGTAGACCAGCAGTTTGGACATCTGCCGTTCGGCAAGCGGGAACTTGGCTATGCGCTCGTCGGCAAGCGGGTAGTCGTAGTCGTTTATGTCTATTTCGAATCGTTCCATAGTTACGCACAAAAGTACAACATTATTCGCCGCCGGAGAAATATCCGGAAAAATTTACACACCTTTGTTGCATTATGCACCGCCTGTGCGTATTACTTCCGGAAACACAAACAATGAACCCGACCGAATTCGACATATTCATCTCATCGCTTCAGGATCGAATGTACCGCTTTGCGCGCACTATGCTCGGCGGGCAGGCCGATGCCGAAGATGCCGTAGGCGATGTGGTCGAACGGCTTTGGCGGCGGCATCGGAACATCGACTCCGGCCGCAACGCCTCCTCGCTGGCCATGACATCGGTGCGCAATGCCTGCTTGGACCGGCTGCGGCGACGCAGCGAGGTGCTGCCCGAGCGAATGCCGGAGGCCGAGGCGGAGAATCCGGATCGGGATCTGCGGGAGTGCGTGCGCGAGGCTATCGCCCGCCTGCCCCGCCGCCAGCGCGAAACGCTCCACCTGCGCGACATCGAGGGCTATCCGATAAGCGAGATCGCCTCGATGCTGTCGACGGACGAAGCCAATGTGCGGATGATGCTGTCGCGCGCACGGCGCAAACTGAAAGAGATAATAGAAAAAACGACCGACTATGGAAAATAACAACGAACGTTTGCGGCTGCTTTCGCAGCGCTGGCTCGACGGCTCGACCACAGACGCCGAGGAGCGCGAGCTGAGACATATTGCCGCTGAAACCGCCTCCCTGCCAGATGACCTGCAGTGGATCGGCGCACTGAAGGGCGGGTTGGATAGCCTCGCCGAGGAGCGCGCACCAAGACCTCTCGGCCGCAGACGGCCGGTTACGGTGCGGCGCATCGTCCTGTGGAGCCTGTCGGCCGCAGCAGCCGCAACCCTCGCCGCGGTCATAGTGAATGACCGGCAGCCCTACTGCTATGTCAACGGCGTGCCGGTGACCGATGCCGCCATAGCCATGAACGAGACCACCTGCTTCGAACATCTTTCAGAGCTGGACGAGGCAATGCAGGTTATGAAACTGTTTGAAAACGATCAAAACTGACCCATATATTATGAAAAGATTTATCATCGCACTGCTGGCAGCCGTCGTCACGACAGCGGCGGCAGCCCAGAACCCCGCAAACGACGAGACCGTAAAAGCCCCCGAGGAGCGCACCGACACCTCGTCGAGACAGATAATAGGCCCGCAGAACGACGATTTGGTACTGCGCACCGACAACCGGACGGGAACGCTGTCGATGGAGATCGGCGGCTACGAGATCGCTCTCGGATCGACAAGCAAACCCTACAAAGTCAGAAGATCCTCATACTCTTTCGGATTGTGTATGTTGGACATCGGATACACCGCTCTTACCGCCCCCGACTATGCAGGCTACACTCCCGAGCAGAAGGGGTTCTTGGATTTGCGGGGATCGAAGTCGACACACGTCAGGATGGACGTTTTAAACTACGCGCTGACCTTGAACCGCCCCGTCGCCCCGACAAAATGGCAGCTGTACACCGGATTGAACTTCACGTGGGACAACCTCACCTTCGCCGACAATATAACTCTCGGCAGGGAGAATGGCAGGGTGTTTCCGCTCGCAATCGACGACAGATACGGGCGGTCGAAATACAAGGTCAAGAGAATCGGCATTCCGGTAGGCATTGCGCTCTACAACAAATATACCCGTCTCGGAGTCCAGCTCAGCGTCAACAACTCGCTGCTGCTCAACGAGAGGCTAAAGTACAAGAATCCCAAGGTCAAGAGCGGTTTTTCGGGTGCGGCATCGTTCCAGAGTTCGATACGTATGGCTGTCAAATACTATAGCGTCGGCATCTACGCCGAATACTCCTTCACCCCTCTGTTCAAGAGCGGCTGCGGACCCAAATGCAACATATACAGCATAGGACTCACTCTCGGCGGTATCTCCATCAGCAACACAAAATGATGAAACGATCGATCATAACAGCGCTTTTGCTGCTGCCGCTGGCTGTCGCGGCGCAGACTCCGGCGATGAGCGGATTCTTTTCCAAATACGAAACCGACAGCCGTATGCGCACCGTAATACTCGGCCGCAAGATGATGTCGATGATGAGCGAACAGACCTCGGATCGGGAACTGCGCGAGCTGCTCGACGGTATAGAATACATCAAGGTGGTGACGGCCTCCTTCGCCGATTCGACATTCATTGCCGATGCCCGCAAGGCCGCCGGTTCATACCCCTTTCAGATGATCTCGTCGGTAAAGGAGAAAGAGCGCGAAACCGTCTTTTACATCGCCGAAACCTATGGCCGCTCCGACCTGCTGATGCTGTCGTTCGGTGCGGGCGAATGGATGGTAATGGGCATCCACGGCCGTTTCGACGTCCGCAAAATATCGCGTCTCACTGAAATAAAACCTAAATAATCCGACACATAAGCATTGACCGCGGCGTTCCGGCAACAGTCGGGACGCCGTCGTTTTTCCGTTTGCATTATAACTCGCTTGGTTCTGCCCCTGCCTATCCGCATATCTGGCTTCGCCCAATATACTACCGCTCGGCAAAATTCAAGTAAACTTGTTTTTGCCCTCGCTTATCCGTATATTTGCAATAATTTTGTATGGCGTTACGTTAATCAAACGCTTGGCAAAGAAAATACGATAACAAAAAACAATATGAGCGAAGTCATCAATATCAAAGAACTTAACGAACGCATCGAACGCGAAAGCGTCTTCGTCGATACGCTGAATCTCGAAATGAGCAAGGTGATAGTGGGACAGAAACACTTGATCGACACGCTGTTGATCGGTCTGCTGTCGAACGGCCACATATTGCTCGAGGGCGTGCCGGGTTTAGCAAAAACGCTGGCCATAACCACGCTGGCAAAGGCCGTGGATGCACGCTTCAGCCGCATACAGTTCACTCCCGACCTGCTGCCCGCCGACCTGATCGGTACGCTTATCTACTCGCAGAAAAACGAGGATTTCACCGTGCGCCGCGGACCGATCTTCGCCAACTTCGTGCTGGCCGACGAGATCAACCGTTCGCCGGCAAAGGTGCAGTCGGCTCTGCTCGAGGCTATGCAGGAGCGTCAGGTGACTATCGGCGACGAAACCTACCGTCTGCCGCAGCCGTTTTTGGTACTCGCTACGCAGAACCCGCTCGAGCAGGAGGGTACATACCCGCTGCCCGAGGCGCAGGTCGACCGCTTTATGCTTAAGGCCAAAATCTCCTACCCCAACAAACAGGAGGAGCGCGATATCGTGCGCATGAACCTCTCGGGTGCCGGAATGCCCGAACCCAACCGCGTAATCACGCCCGACGACATCGTGAAGGCCCGCCGCGTAGTCGAAGACGTATATATGGACGAGAAGATCGAGAAGTATATCATCGACATAATATTCGCCACGCGCGAACCCAACGAGTACAACCTCCACAAACTGCAGTCGATGATCGGCTACGGAGCCTCGCCGCGCGCCAGCATCTCGCTGGCCAAGGCCGCCCGCAGCTACGCCTTCATCAAGCGCCGCGGATACGTCATCCCCGAGGACGTGCGCGCCGTATGCCACGACGTGCTGCGCCACCGCATCGGTCTCACCTACGAGGCTGAAGCCGAAAACGTATCCACCGAGGAGATCGTAACCGACATCCTGAACAACGTCGTAGTACCCTAAACCATGAGCGACGAAAACGATATTCTGAAACGAGTCCGCAAGATCGAGATCAAGACCCGTGGCCTGAGCAACGAGATCTTCGCCGGAAAGTACCACACCGCTTTCCGCGGTCGGGGTATGTCGTTCAGCGAAGTGCGCGAATATCGTATGGGCGACGACGTGAGGGACATCGACTGGAATGTCACCGCCCGCTCGCGCAAGCCGCACATAAAGATCTACGAGGAGGAGCGCGAGCTGACGATGATGCTTATGGTCGACGTCAGCCCGTCGCGTATGTTCGGCTCGACGGACCGCCTGAAGAAGAACGTCCTGACGGAGATAGCTGCCGTGCTGGCATTCTCCGCCTCGGAAAACAACGACAAGGTGGGGTGCATATTCTTCAGCGACCGCATCGAAAAGTTCATCCCTCCCAAGAAGGGGCGCTCGCACATATTGATGATCATCCGCGAATTGATCGGATTCGTGCCGCAGGGCCGCGGCACAGCGCTCTCGGAGCCGCTGCGATTCCTGTCGGCGGTAAACAAGAAGCGCACCACCGCATTCATGCTCTCGGACTTCATGGACACCGATGCCGATACGGCCGCCTTCGACGACGCCCTGAAGATTGCCGGAGGCCGTCACGATTTAGTCGGAATACGCGTATACGACCGCCGCGAGCAGACGATGCCCGATATCGGCATAGCCGAATTTCAGGATGCCGAAACCGGCCGGCGGATATGGGTGGACACTTCGTCGCGCCGCGTGCGCGAAGCCTATGCCGAGGAGTGGAATCGCCGCAACGAACGAATCGAAACCACTCTCAAGCAGCATCGTGTGGATACGGCGACCGTATCGACCGAGGACGATTACGTATCGGCATTGATAAAACTATTCAAACAGCGATAGAAAATGAAGTTTATACGATATGCGATACTTGCAGCTGCGCTGTCGGCCGCCGCTGCGGCATTCGGTCAGAGCGAACTGCCCGAAGTGAGGGCTAAAATAGAGCCTGACAGCGTGCTGCTGGGCGACGAGGTAATGCTGACCATAGACGTGCGCAAGGATCAGGTGCAGGTGGTCGGCTTTCCGGTCTTCGATGCCTCGGAGAACGGGCAGTTGGAGATCGTCGAGGAGTATCCGGTCGATACCGTCGAACGCGACGGACGCCGGCAGCATCTGCGCAAACGCTACCGTTTGGCGGCTTTCGGCGAGGGCACGATAGCCTTGGGCCGCACGCCGCTCGTATATCTCGACAAGAATATCAACGATACCATATACAGCCTCGACTCGCTGAATCTGTATATCGAGCCTATCGAGATCGACACGACCACGATGACCATAAACGACATAAAGCGGCCGAAGGATATGCCGCTGCGTTTCGGCGAGATATCGGGCTATCTGATGTGGGGCGCGATAGACCTGCTGATACTGGCCGCACTGGTATGCTTGGTCATTTGGCTGATAAACAAGTATAACGTATCCGTGCCCAACCCCTTCAGGGCCAAGCCGGCGCTGCCGCCGCACGTGGTGGCTATCAAGGCGCTCGAGGCGCTGCGCCACCAGAAGCTGTGGCAGAGCAACCGCCACAAGGATTACTACTCGGGCATAAGCGACATTCTGCGCCGCTACATAGCCGATCGCTACCAGATTGGCGCTATGGAGATGACAACCGACGAAATAGTTGCGGCAACAGACTCGATAGAGATGCCTGAAAAGAGCCGCAGGGATCTGCTGGAGATACTGCGCACGGCCGACCTCGTGAAGTTCGCCAAGGCCGTTCCCGACGAGCAGTACAACGAACGGGCCTATCTCGACGCCTACTACTTCGTGGAGGAGACCAAGGCAGTCGAGGTTATCGAAGCCGAAAGCGACGAAACCAAAAAGGAGATTGCGGATTGAAAACAGTGTTAAGATGAAGTGCATCGTAAAATATTTACTCTTAGCTTTGGCGGCTGTCATTCCGCTCGGCGTTTGCGCACAGAAATACCCCGAGCGCTCGCAGGTGCGCAAGGGCAACAGGCTCTACGAACGTCTGCGCTACGACGACGCCATAAAGCGCTATTCGCACGCCATGGAGCTTAGCGACAGCTGCTACGAAGCCAAATTCAACCTCGGCGACGCCCTCTACAAGGCCAAGGAGTACGACAAGGCCGGCGAAGTGTTCGGCGCGCTGGCGGCGGATTCGCTGCGCAGCGAAAAGGATCGCGCACAGGCGTTTTACAATCTGGGCAACACGCTGTTCCAGCAGAAGAAGTACCAAGAGGCTCTCAACGCCTTCAAGCAGTCGCTCAGGCTGAATCCCGACGATCGCGAGGCCAAGTACAACTACGCCTATACCAAGAAGTTCGTCGAGGATAACAACAATGGCGGAGGTGGCGGCGGAGGTGACCAAAATCAAAATAACCAAAATAATCAAAACGATCCGAACAATCAGAACGGCGGTCAGAATCAGCAGAACGGCGACGACAAGCAGGATCAAAACAACAAGGGCGACAACCAAAACGATCAAAACGACAAGAACAACCAAGGCGACGAACCCGACAAAGACAAGAACAGCGATAACAAGAATGACGACGGCAAAGGCGACGATCAAAACGATGACGGCAAGGGAGACAACCAAGACGGAGATGGCGATCGGGACCGGCAGCCGCAGAACGGCGACTCGCAGCCCGAACCCTCGGGGATATCGGAACAGGATGCCGAACGTATGCTCGACGCCATACAGGGCGAAGAGGACAAGACGCGCGACAAGATGAATGAAAAGATCGGCGGCGGAGTCGTCAAATCGAGAAAGAACTGGTAAAGGATATGATACATTTTGCATCACCGAAACTTTTGTGGCTGCTTGCACTGCTCGTGCCCGTCATAGCGCTGTACGTCTACCGCACGCTGCGCGGCGGAGCGTCGATACGCATCTCGACGCTCGGGGGGTTGGAGAGCGCTCCCAAGACGTTGCGCTACTGGCTGCGGCACGTTCCGTTCGTGCTGCGCGTCGCGGCGACAGCGCTCATCATTCTGGCGCTGGCGCGGCCGCAGGATATCGAGCATAACAGCCGGAGTTCTTCGGAGGGTATTGACATTATGCTGGCTATCGACGTGTCGGGCAGTATGCTGGCGCGCGATTTCAAACCCGACCGCATAACGGCGGCCCGCGAAGTGGCCGGCAACTTCATTGTGGACAGGCAGGGCGACAGGTTGGGCATCGTGGTATTCGCGGGCGAAGCCTATACGCAGAGTCCGCTGACCACCGACCAGCCGTCGCTGCTCACAATGCTCGGACAGATACGCAGCGGCATTATCGAGGACGGAACGGCTATCGGAACCGGATTGGCCACCGCTCTGAACCGATTGCGTGAGAGCGACGCCAAGAGCAAGGTGGTTATTCTGCTGACCGACGGCGTGAACAACCGCACCACTATAGCCCCCCTGACGGCGGCGGAAATCGCGCAGAAGCTCGGCGTGAAGGTCTACACCATAGGCGTCGGAACACGCGGCAAAGCGCCCTATCCCGTACAGGACATTTGGGGCAACGTGTCGTACCAGCCTATGGATGTGGAGATCGACGAGCAGACGCTGCAGCAGATCGCCTCGATGACCGGCGGCGAGTATTTCCGAGCTACCGACAAGGACGCATTGGAAAACGTCTACCGGCAGATCAACCAACTCGAAAAAAGCAAGGTCGAAGTGACCGAAATAACCATCTACAACGAACGCTTCCTGTGGTTCGTGCTGGCTGCGGCTGCCGCACTGCTGGCTGAATTTTTAATCGGTTCGCTGTGGCTGAGAAGAATACCATAACGATATGTTCAGATTCGCAAATCCTCAAATACTCTATCTGCTGCTGGTCATTCCGGCAGTAGCGGTACTCTTTTTCATCTCGATGCGCCTGCGCGCCCGTCGTCTGCAGCGGTTCGCCGACAGCGCCGTGCTGAAAGAGCTTACCCCCGAGGCCTCGCCCGCTCGCATACGCACCAAATTCGTGCTCTATATGATCGTCTTGGCGCTGCTCATCGTCACGGCTGCACGCCCGCAGGTAGGCTCCAAACTGCGCGAGGAGCACCATACGGGCATCGAAATGATGCTCTTGGTCGATGTGTCGAACTCGATGCTGGCCGAAGATTTCGAACCTAACCGTCTCGACCGCACCAAATACGCTATCGACAGACTGTTCGACGGTCTGAAGCAGGACCGTGTGGGCGTAATAGCCTTTGCCGGCGAAGCGCAGGTGCAGCTGCCAATAACCTCCGACTACCGTATGGCTCGCGCATTTACCCGCAAACTGTCGCCGTCACTCGTTCGTACGCAGGGCACCGATATAGCGGCAGCGATAAAGCTCGGCACTATGTCTTTCTCGTCGCAGAGCGAGGGCAGCCGCGTAATGATACTTATCACCGACGGCGAGAACCACGAGTCGGATGTCAAGGAGGCTGTCGAGGCTGCCGTGGAGAGGGGTGTACGCATATATACGATCGGTATCGGCACCCCTGAAGGCGCTCCGGTGATGCTCGACGGCGAGTATCTGACGGACGAAAACGGCGATATGGTGGTCTCGAAACTCGACGAACAGACTCTGCAGGAGATAGCCCTCGCAACCGAAGGAGCCTATATCCGCGCCACCAAACAGAATATAGGTCTCAAGGAGATCGTCGACCGCATAAAGCAGGTGGACGAGAGCGAACTGGCAACCGTGCGTTTCGAGGAGTTCAACGAAAAGTACCGCTATCCGCTCGCATTGGCGCTGGCGCTGCTGCTCGTGGAGTTCCTGCTGCTCGACCGCCGCAATCCGCTCCTCGCCCGCTTCGATATTTTCAGGAAATAGGCTATCTGATTTAGCGCCGTTATACACC
>CAYYUW010000146.1:0-2589 GCA_964474985.1 uncultured Alistipes sp.
AGATATCGAAATAATGCTCCTCTTGAACAATATCGGCGCAATTCGCGCGTTAGAATTTGCAGAAAAAGTAATATGCCTATGGTGAATATAGCCTTTTTATGATTGTTGAAAATTTTATATTATGAATGTTATGAAAAGGAGTTTGTTTTTCGCGGCAGCAATAGCCGCCTCGGCACTCACCGGTGCCGCAACAGCTTGGTGCATCGGCGGTTCGGCCGCCAAGGAAAATACGGTGTCGGTTAGCGACAGCAGCAGCTTCGCATCGCAGACGACCGGCTCGCACTTCACGTCGTACAACGCACAGAACTATCCCGACCTCACCTACGCCGCTGAAAATGCAGTCAAGGCCGTGGTGAACATCGAGAAGACCGAAGAGGTACAATACGGCCGGCACTCGTCGGATCCCTTCTTCGACTTCTTCTTCGGAGTACCTCAGGGTATGGGCGAACCGCAGGAGCGCCGTTCTGGCGGCTCGGGCGTGATAATCTCCGAGGACGGATATATCGTGACCAACAACCACGTAGTCGAGAACGCTTCGAAACTGAGGGTCAAGCTCAATGACAACCGCATCTTCGATGCCGAGATCGTCGGCACCGACCCCACCACCGACGTGGCACTTATCAAGATCGACGCCGAGGAGCTGCCCACGATTCCCTTTGGCAGTTCAGACAGTCTGCGGCTGGGCGAGTGGGTGCTGGCTATAGGCAGTCCGTTCGACCTGCAGTCGACCATAACGGCCGGTATCGTCAGCGCCAAGGCGCGGCAACTGAATGTTATCCCCAACGAGTTCAGCATAGAGTCCTTCATTCAGACCGATGCCGCGGTGAACCCGGGCAACTCGGGCGGCGCATTAGTCAATGCACGCGGCGAATTGGTCGGAATCAATACCGTAATCAAATCCTCGACCGGCAGCTATATCGGCTACTCGTTCGCTGTGCCCGAGTCTATCGTCAAGAAGGTCGTCATCGACCTGAAGGAATACGGAGTGGTTCAGCGCGCGATGCTCGGCATCAGCTACCGTCCTGTGGACCAGCAGTTCATCGAGGAGATGGGCAAGGAGACCGGCATCGATGAGATCGGCGGCGCATACGTGGCTTCGGTAGATCCCGACGGTGCGGCTTCGGCAGCCGGAATACGCAAGGGCGACGTCATAACCGCCATTAACGGCGTAAAGATCAACGACCGCGCATCGATGTCGGAGCAGATCGGCAAGTACCGCCCCAACGATAAGGTGAAAATATCGATAAAAAGAGGCGGCGAAACGAAACAAATCGAAGTGACTTTGCGTAATAAAGCTGGTAAAACGGAACTCGTTACCAAAGACGATGTAGACGTGGCGCAGGCTTTGGGCGGCAAGTTCGCCGAAATCAACGACAAAGCCAAGCGCGAGCTGGATATCGACGGCGGCATACAGGTGGTATCGATCAAGCAGGGCGGCTTGCTGAGCAAGGCCCGCGTAAGAGAGGGATTCGTAATCACCCATATCAACGACCGGCAGATCCGCTCGATCGCCGACCTGAACAAGATCAGCGACAAGGTAGTCTCTATCGACGGCATCTACCCCAACGGCCACTCGGCAAGTTACAACTTCGTGAAGTAACTCCGAGGCTCGGAAACATCGGAACGGGGGCGCAGATACGTCCCCGTTTCAAATGAGTTCCGCTGGCTGCCGGAAGAAACTTGTAACGAATAGATTAGGTTATAATATGCGTCAATTAAAAATTACCAAATCCATCACCAACCGCGAGAGCGCATCGCTCGACAAGTATTTGCAGGAGATCGGCAAGGAGGATCTCATCACGGTGGAAGAAGAGGTGGAGCTTGCCCAACGAATCAAGAAAGGAGATCAGGAGGCACTCGAAAAACTCACCAAAGCTAACTTGCGCTTCGTGGTGTCGGTAGCCAAACAATATCAAAATCAAGGACTCAGCTTGCCCGACCTTATCAACGAGGGTAACCTCGGACTGATAAAGGCAGCCGAGAAGTTCGACGAGACACGAGGTTTCAAATTCATCTCGTATGCCGTATGGTGGATCCGCCAGTCGATCCTTCAGGCTTTGGCCGAGCAGTCGCGTATCGTGCGCCTGCCGCTGAATCAGGTGGGTTCGCTCAACAAGATTAACAAGGCTTTCGCCCGCTTCGAGCAGGAAAACGAACGCACCCCGTCGCCCGAGGAGCTGGCCACGGCGCTCGAGCTGCCCAAGGAGAAAGTTTCGGACACGCTGCGTGTGGCAGGACGCCACGTTTCGGTGGACGCTCCGTTTGCCGACGGCGAGGACAACAGTCTGTTGGATGTATTAGTGAATACCGACTCGCCCAATGCCGACCGCGGCCTTATCAACGAGTCGCTCAGCACCGAGGTCGAGCGTGCACTGTCCACCCTGACCGACCGCGAGAAGGACATTATCAAATACTTCTTCGGCATAGGCTGTCAGGAGATGACCCTCGAGGAGATCGGTGAGAAGTTCGGCCTTACGCGCGAACGCGTGCGCCAGATCAAGGAGAAGGCCATACGCCGGCTGCGCCACTCCTCGCGCAGCAAGCTGCTCAAATCCTACCTCGGCTAAACCCGCACGGGGATGGTATTTA